>JAUIIF010000369.1 GCA_030431945.1 Bacteroidia bacterium
ATCGGCAGGCCACGATCATCATGACGGGCATTTGCCCTCGGGGCTGCAGTTTTTAGGCGAAAACACGGAGCTCTATTTCGCCATTGCAAGTGGTGTCTGCTGGGTTACGGCCCTCATTCTTTCCTTTATTGCTGGTGTTCCTGAAAGTATTTCCCCCGTTCTCTACATTATCGGTGCAGTCTTCGGTGGCGTCTTTACTTTTATTACGGCCGGACAGGACATCCTGCGCGGGAAATTTGAGATTGATTTTCTGATGCTGATCGCCGCCATCGGTGCGGGTGCCCTGGGTAAGTGGGGGGAGGGAGCCTTACTGCTTTTTCTGTTCAGCCTCGGGCATGCACTGGAACACTATGCCATGAAGCGCGCCCGCAAGTCGATTGCTGCTCTTTCTGACCTGACGCCCCCCGTCGCCCTGGTTAAACGACAAGGTGAAATAATAGAGGTACCCGTGGAATCGCTCCTGTTGGGGGAGATCATCGTCATCAAGCCGAACGCTAAAATTGCGGCCGATGGGGTGGTCGTCAAAGGCGATTCTGCGGTTAATCAGGCGCCGATAACGGGGGAGAGTGTACCCGTGGACAAGCATGCCCACCCTGACTGGGAAAAACTACAGGAGATCAGCAGCCTTGCGCCGGAGCACCGCGTTTTTGCCGGAACGATTAATGGAAGTAGTGTCCTGGAGGTAAAAGTGCTGAAGAAAACGGAAGACAGTACCCTCGCGCGTTTGATCATGCTGGTCAAGGAGGCAGAGACACAGAAATCTCCGACGCAACACCTGGCGGATAATTTTGAAAAATACTACGTTCCGGTAGTGCTGCTTGTCGTTCTGTTGCTGCTGGGCGCATTTCTGATTATTGACGAAACCTTCCAGGAAAGTTTCTACCGGGCCATGTCGGTACTAATTGCAGCTTCTCCGTGTGCCCTGGCCATTTCGACGCCCAGCGCCGTACTGGCGGGAGTGGCGCGGGCTGCCCGCCAAGGGGTACTCATTAAAGGAGGCAAACCACTGGAAGACCTCGGAGGCCTGCGCGCCATCGCCTTCGATAAAACGGGTACCCTTACGGAAGGCAAACCAACCCTGACGCACGCTGTTCCTTACGGAGAGGCGACCAGGGAGCAGCTGTTGACGGTAGCCATTGCCGTAGAGGGCTTAAGTGATCACCCGCTCGCTGCAGCCATCGTGGAGGGAGGGAAGCAGGAACTGGGTACGGTGGAAATTGAGCCGGCGGATCAATTAACTGCCCTCACCGCCAGAGGCGTCAAGGCCAACTGGAACGGTAAGGCTGTACACATTGGTAATCGCCGTCTTTTTGAGGAGTTGACTGGAAGTAAGGTGCCGCAGGCCATTGATGAGCAAATGGCTGAACTGGAAACCGGCGGCCATACCGCCATGATCGTACATGAGGGGGACGCTTACCTCGGGATAATCTCCGTAATGGATGTCCCCCGGCCCGAAGCAGCCAGAACCCTGAGCAGACTGAAAAAATTAGGCATTACCCGGATGGTGATGCTAACGGGAGACAACCAGAAAGTAGCGGATGCAATTGCCCGGAAACTTGGCATCACTGACCCTATGGGCAGTCTCCTGCCCGAAGATAAAGTGGCGGCCATCGACCAGCTGAAGCAGGAGGTAGGCAACGTAGCTATGGTTGGCGATGGGGTCAATGATGCCCCCGCCATGGCGAAAAGCACCGTGGGCATCGCCATGGGAGCCGCAGGCTCCGACGTAGCCCTGGAAACCGCAGACATTGCCCTGATGGCCGATAAGCTGGACAACCTGCCCTTTGCCATTGGCCTGAGCCGGAAGGCTAAGCAAATCATCAAACAGAACCTCATCATCAGCCTCGGCATGGTCGCTGTGCTGGTTCCCCTTACCATCGTTGGTGCCGTGGCCATCGGCCCGGCAGTGGTGGGGCACGAAGGTTCCACCCTCGTCGTTGTCCTTAATGCCTTACGCTTATTGCGTTATGAACTGAAGTAATATTACAAGGGAATATTACCGTGCTTTCTGCGGGGACCTTCCACGGCCTTGTCTTCCAGCATGGCAAAGCCACGGATCAATTTCCGCCGGGTTTCCCGCGGGAGAATTACCTCATCGATAAAACCGCGTTGAGCGGCGCTGTAGGGATTAGCAAATTTTTCGGCGTACTCGGCTTCTTTCTCCGCCAGTTTTGCTGCCGGGTCACTGGCCGCTTTGATTTCCCGCCGGAAGATGATCTCCGAGGCCCCCTTAGCCCCCATGACGGCAATTTCTGCCGTTGGCCAGGCGTAGTTCAGGTCGGCCCCGATGTGCTTGGAGTTCATAACGTCATACGCGCCGCCGTAGGCTTTACGGGTGATTACGGTGATCCGCGGCACCGTCGCCTCACTCAGGGCATACAGCAATTTAGCTCCGTTGGTAATGATGGCGTTCCATTCCTGGTCGGTACCGGGAAGAAATCCAGGTACGTCGACCAGGACGAGCAACGGTACGTTGAAACAATCACAGGTGCGGGTGAACCGCGCTGCTTTTTTGCTGGAGTCAACGTCCAGCACCCCCGCCAGGCTCATCGGTTGGTTCGCTACGATACCAATACTCTTGCCACCCAGCCTGGCAAAGCCGACCACGATGTTGTCAGCGTAGTTCTCGTGAATCTCAAAAAAGGTACCCTCATCGATAATACCGGCGATCACCGTTCGCATGTCGTAGGGTTGGTTGGCGGACTCGGGGACAATGCCTTCCAGTTCTTCCCGCAGCTCCGTACCTAAGGAGTAGGGTAGGGCTGCCGGCTTTTCTTCACAATTCTGGGGTAAATAGCTTAGTAACTGCCGGACTTTATGCAGACAGTCAACGTCATTGACCGCCGTGAGGTGGGTTACGCCGGATTTAGTGGAGTGCGTACTGGCCCCACCGAGTTCTTCGCTGCTGACGGTCTCGTTCGTAACCGTTTTTACTACGTTGGGGCCAGTAACAAACATGTAGCTCGTATGCTCCACCATAATCGTAAAGTCAGTCATCGCAGGACTGTACACCGCACCGCCGGCGCAGGGGCCCATGATGGCGGAGAGTTGGGGAATGACACCACTGGCCTGTACGTTGCGGTAGAAAATGTCTGCATAGCCTCCCAGTGAACGTACCCCCTCCTGGATCCGGGCACCGCCGGAGTCATTTAATCCGATCAGGGGAGCGCCGACCTTCACGGCCATGTCCATTATTTTACAGATCTTCTCAGCGTGCGTTTCGGAGAGGGACCCGCCGAAAACGGTAAAATCCTGCGCGAAAACGTAAATGAGACGCCCCGACACCATGCCGTAGCCCGTCACGACACCATCACCGTAGTAGATTTCGTTTTGCATGCCAAAGTCCTGCGTACGGTGAGTAACCAGCGCACCAACTTCCTCGAAAGTTCCCGGATCGAGTAACAAGTGAATACGCTCCCGTGCGGTGAGTTTACCTTTGGCGTGTTGCTTGTCAATGCGCGCCTGGCCACCGCCGAGTTGGGCTTCTGCGAGTTTGGCAGCTAGAATTTCCTGGTTTTTCATATTTTTTTCATCTGAGGATGTCCGGAACCCTTGCGGGGCAGGGCATCTTAGTTGTCATCGTTTTCTTCCAACAGGCGGCGTTCAGCGATGGTCAGGCTGTCAATGCCCTTACGGTTGATTTTATCAAGGATTCGGTCAATTTCCTCCTTGCGGTTGATCTTCTTTTTATAGTGTTGGAGACTTTGTACCTCCGTGCCCCAATCATTAGGAATTAACATCATGTGCGGGTTCCGGGCCAGCAGAATGAGGAACACTGCACAGGGCACAATAACCAGGAGCAGCACCCACCAGTTTTCCAGGGCTATTTCGGGTCGGTAAGCAGCCGCCAGGAGCGCGCCGACAATGGCGCCGCCCAGGTGCGCATCGTGGCCAATGTTACCGACACTGTACTTTATGCCGATGATGGAGGCAATAACGTACAGGGGGCCAAAAATCCAGGCTTTGATGGAGAGGTCGACGCCGGGAAAGCCGATCCCTCCGTCCGGAAACAGGACGATGTAGGCCATCACGATGCCACTCACGGCGCCGGAGGCGCCGACGGCCCGGTAGTCTCCGTGGTTCCGGTGAAAATAAAGCGCCAGCAAACTGCCGCCCAGCAGGGAACCAAAGTAAACAACGAGGGTATTCCCGAAGCCCAGAAAGATTTCCAGGACCTCACTGAAGCTCACCAGCGCAACCATATTGAAGGCATAATGGAGCCAGTTGAGGTGCAAAAAACCGGAAGTGAACATCCGGAAATATTCTTTATCGACCAGAATGGCGTCCGTGTTGAACAGGTAACTTTCCTGAAAGCTGTGGTCACGCAGCCCCAGGTAAGTAGGTATTGCCGTGATCAGGGCCAGTAATAAACCGATAATGCTGGATTCCATACGCTCAGTTATCAGGGGATTTAAGCAGACTCACCGGGGAGCATGATGCGCAAAATGGCCGCAGCCGCTTTGGCAATTACGGTTCCCGGACCAAAGATGGCCGCAACGCCTTTATCGTAAAGAAATTCGTAATCCTGCTCCGGAATGACGCCACCCGTGACCACCATGATGTCTTCCGCACCGTAGCGCTTCAGCGCGGTGATGGCCTGCGGGACTAAGGTCTTATGACCCGCCGCAAGGGATGATATGCCGAGGATGTGGACATCATTTTCCACCGCGTGCCGGGCGGCTTCCTCCGGTGTCTGAAACAACGGGCCGACGTCAACGTCAAAACCAATGTCCGCAAAGCTGGAGGCGATCACTTTAGCGCCACGGTCATGGCCGTCCTGACCAAGCTTGGCCACCAGGATGCGGGGCTGCCGGCCGTAAACTTCCGCAAAGCGCCGCGTCAGCCGGCGGGCCGTCTGAAAATCATCGTTCTGTTGCATTTCGTTAGCATAAGCACCACTGATGATGCGATTGGTGGCGCGGTAGCGCCCGAAGCTGCTTTCCAACGCGTCTGAAATTTCACCCAGGGTAGCTCTTTCCCTGGCGGCCGTAACCGCAAATTCCAGCAGGTTGCCTTCGCCCGTAGCGGCGCATTGCCGCAGTGCGGTGAGTGCACCTGCGACCGCGCCCTGGTCTCTTTCTCCCCTGACTTGCGCTAACCTGGCCACTTGTTCCTCCCGAACGGCCTGATTA
>JAUIIF010000370.1 GCA_030431945.1 Bacteroidia bacterium
GGTGGAGCGCAGGGAAGTTGTTGCCAGCGACGGAAAAGCCTACCCGCTCCGGGTACAGACCATCTGCCTCCACGGCGACCAGCCTGCTGCCGTGGACAAAGCACGGGCCATCCGTAAACTGCTCAACCAGCCGCGAAAACTGCAGTAGCCATTACGGCCAGAAAATCCTTGCGGACCAGTCCGGGGAATTATTCCTCTTCTACAATTGTAGCGTCGTCAATCAGGCTGTCCCCATCGCCATCAGCATCCAGGAATCCGGCAATGATGCCTCCTTCTTTTTTAGGTTTGGCGTCCGGATTGTTCTTGATTTGCAGGTCTTTACCGCCCTCATTGGCGTAGTCGCCATCGGCAAAGCGCGCGGCGCGGTCGAAGAAAGAATCGGTACCGGACAGGGTAGATTCCCCGGTATCACGGGCGGCTTCCTTGCCCGCAAAGGCCCGGGCCCGGGCTTCCGCCACCTCAGCGGCACGTTTGGCCTCCTCGATGGTTTCCTCGAGTTTCATTTTTTCCGCTTCCGTGTTGGCGTGGTCAATAAAGTCACTGGCCTTACCCTTCAGGTCCGCACCGATCTCGGCCGCGCGATTAAGGATATCATCGCCTTTCTCCAGTACCTTCTCCCCTACGACTTCGCTTACGTCGCCAATTTTACCCGCCAGGATATCGGCCTGGTCCTTCAGCCCGGCGCCGGCCTTAGCGGCGGCATTCAGGCCCGTATCGGCGGCGGCAGCGGCGGCGCCCCGCACGCCGGCAGTGGCGTCAGCGGCTTTTTTAAAGGCTGCTCCTGCCGCGTTTTTCAGGCCGCCGGCGGCTTTACTTACGGAGTCTTTGGCGTCCTCCAGCAGATCACTTTCAAAATCAAGCGGGGCTTTAGGAGAGGATGCTGCGGGTGAATCCGGCAGCTCCAGACTGTCCAGGTCGAGGCCAAAGTCAGCGTCCAGGTCAACGGGTTCCGGGTTGGCGGGTTCCGGGTTGGCGGCCTTGGGGTTCAGCTCCTCGAGCTTGCTATTGATGGCCTCGCTGGCCTGGTCTTTCATTTCTTTCCCCTTATCGACGGCAGCATCGGCTTCCCGCCAGATTTTATCCGTGAGGTCTTCCAGCGCATCCTTCCCTTTTTCAAAATATTCAGGCGCTTTGTTGATCAGTTCACCGGCCGCAGCCTTGGTGTTTTCAATCAGGTCGTCGCTCTGTTCCTTCAGGTCATCCCCAATTTCGCGGGCAGCTTCACCGGCTTTGGAAGCCTGGTGCTTGGCGACTGATTTGGCTCCAAAAAAAATACGCTTGAGATCGTTGAATAGCGGCATGGCCAGGTTTGGTTATGTTTAGGGTTGTAATGTAGGGTTTTAGCCGTTAGCCAGCAAAGGTTTTCGACGAATGTACCGATAGGGCACCGCAGCTCCGCCCGTCTTTACTTGCTGGCAACTTTCAGCTCCTGCCGCAGCTTCCCCAGCCGCTCCAGCAACCGTGTCTTCACCGCTTCCAGGGCTGGATCGTCAATTCGGTTGTTCATCTCCGTCGGGTCTTCCACCAGGTCGTAGAGTTCGTAGCCTGCCAATCCCTCCTCGGTAAAGTGGATGAGCTTATACCGTTCATCACGCACTCCCTCGTGTCGGGCCACGCGGTGGTAGCTGTTCATTTGCTGGTAGTAGCGGTAGTAAATGTCGTCCCGCCAGTCTTCCGGCGTTTGCCCTTCCAGAAGCGGCTTTAAAGAGGCTCCCTGCAAGTCTTCCGGCGGGGTCAACCCGGCAAAATCGAGCAGGGTCGCACTCAGGTCAATATTCAGGACCAGGTCTTCGTTACTGCTGCCGGCCTTTACCACGGCCGGGTAGCGTATCATCAGGGGTGTCCGGTGACTCTCCTCGTACATAAACCGTTTGTCGTACCAGCCGTGCTCTCCGAGGTAAAAGCCCTGGTCAGAGGTGTAAATAACGATGGTGTTCTCGGCCAGTCCGCTTTCTTCCAGGTAGTCCAGCACCCGGCCTACGTTATCGTCAACCGATTTTACGCTCGCCAGGTAATCCTGCAGGTAGCGTTGGTAGCGCCACTCCAGTTCGGCGGGGGTTCCCTTTACCGCCAACCATTCTTCCCCTACCCTTTTCAGAAAGGGTTCCCAGGCTCGCTGCTGGGCCGGCGTAAGCCGGCCGAGCTGGCGTTGGAAGTTACTGGCCTGATCGAACTGCGGGTCCTTGATGAACGTGGCCCCTCCGGTTCCCGGATCGGGGTACTGGTAATCCCGGGTCACCTTCAGGTCCAGGCTGGTAAACATGTCCGCAATGCGCATATCCGCGTGTTCAGCGGCCCGCCGGCCCTGGTAGTCGTCCCGTAAGTTGGCGGGAAGCGGGTAGCGTTTATCCAGTAAGCCCGGCAGGTCGCTGGTGTCCGGCATCCAGTTTCGGTGCGGGGCCTTATGCCAATAAAGCATGCAGAAAGGTTGGTCGGTCTCAGCGGCAGCAGAGCGGCGAAGTTCCGCCAGTGCGTAGTCCGTGATCAGGGTGCTGGTGTAGCCCTCCGCAGCCTCCAGTGTGTCGCCATTATGGACAAAAACCGGGGAGTAGTAGCTTCCCTGACCAATCAGGCCGTAAAACTCATCAAACCCGCGCGGCAAGGCTTTGAGGTGATGCTTGCCGATCAGGGAAGTACGGTAACCGGCCCGTTGCAAGGCCTCCGGAAACGTCCACTGATCCGGGTTAAACGGGCTCAGGTTATCAATTTTTCCGTTGAGGTGGCTGTACTTTCCGGTCAGGATGGCCGCCCGGCTCGGTGCACAAATTGAGTTGGTGACAAAACTGTTGCGGAACAGCATTCCCTCGTCGGCTATGCGATCCAGGTTAGGCGTATGGATCAATTCATCGGTGTAGGCCGAGATCGCCCGTTGGGCGTGATCATCAGACATGATGAATAGAATATTGGGGCGGGGCCGGGGGGGAATCTCCTTCTCGGGGGCGCGGTCGCAGGTGCAACAGATCAGCAGTAGCAGCAGGGGAAGCAGTAAGCGCATGTAACGGTTGGTTTTAAGAACAATAAGGTAGAAAATGATGGGAGATCAACCAGCTAACTCAGCAGTTAACCTGGCACCAATACCTGGTACTGCACCTGCGGCCGCGCCTCCTTACCAGGTCAGAAAGAACTGGAGAAAGCCCCGAAACACAGGGAAATGCCAATCAATAACACCAGCCCTGCCGCCAGAAAAAAGGAACGGGCCTCGAGCTTTTGCACGCTTTCTGTTGCGGGGGAGTCCAGTACCTCCTCACGTACCTCCCTTCTGGCCGGGGTTCCCTTCGGCTTACTAATCCAAAGCACTACCCCAATCAGCAACAAGAGGAAAACTTCGACCAGAGAAATGACGGCTGACCCCAGGAATATTTCCCCCAGGTAAAAGCCACTTTGATCGCCGCGCTCAATGCTGTAGATCAAGGTGCTGATGACCAACGAAGCCCCCAGGGAAATGAATACAATTTTAGCAGTGTTGGACATGGCTGACTTGCGGTTGTGGTGACAAAATAGCAAACGGAAAGCAGATCGGAGAGATCAACTACAGTTACCAGGCATCGTAGAGGAATACCCCCCCAAAGCAGAGGGACACCCCTACCAATAAGACCAGGCCGATGGCCAGAAAAAAGGCATTCGCCCGTTGCTTCCTGGCCGAAGTAACGGATTTATCCGTTCCGCCAAAATACAGGATCAGCCCGGTAACCAGCAGGACAATGACTTCCAGACACAGTCCGGCCAGCATGATCACGGAAAAACCGATACTGGCGTACTGGTTTCCGGATTTGGGAGAGACGAGCAGAAAGGAGACCAGGCTGATGATGGCTACCCCCGTCAAGGAAAGATAGATGACTTTATTTTTGTACACCATGTCGCTAGCCGATTGGTGCCGCCGGGCGCGCCTCCGCGCGGAGGTGCGCCAGGTGGGCCCTTTGTACGGCCGAGCGGTAAAACAGGTTCATCGTCTCGAAGGGAATAATGTGCCCGTTGGGCTGCACCATGTGTACGCAACTTTTTTTCACCGCACGAACGTCAAAATCATAGGCATCCATAAAATTCATGATGATGATGCGAAAAAGATTCCCGTAGCCGAGCGTTGCGGACTTTACGGGAGGCAGGCAGCACATCAATTCGTGGAAGCCTTCCTGGGCCACGTCTACACTACACCCCGTGCTGAACAGCCCCAGCAACTGCCGGTGCACGGCATCCTGCTGCTCGTAGACGATGGTGTTGGCCGTAGTATTATCCAGCAGCGCTGCCGGATCAATGAACCGGGTGAGTGGATACACCTCACCTTCCAGTTTCAGCAGGTAGCCCATCGTCAGGGCATCGGGATTACAGGGAACGGGAATCAGGTCATTTGGCTGGAGCAGCGGTGTCTGGTCAAGGATACGCTGACGGACTTCCGTGGGCGTCAGCCGGTCGGTGGCCGGGTCAAAATTTTCCGTACGTCCCGCAACCTGCGTAGGCTGAAAAGTTACTCCTCTGACACACGGCTGTTGTAGAGCGTAATCGATAATGGCCCCCATTTCGTCCTCATTCTGGCCGCGTTGGAGGGTACAGACCAGGGTGGTTGACAGCCCTACCCGATTCAGGTTGGCGATCGCTTTTTCGCGAACTTTCGTCAGGTCTTTTCCACGCATACAATGGAGCACGGCCGGCCTGAAACTATCAAACTGCAGGTAGACCTCAAAGTCCGGCTGATAAGTGGCCAGCCGTTCTGCGAATCCGGGATCATTGGCAATCCGCAGGCCGTTGGTATTAAGCATCAGGTGCTTGATCGGGCGGGCCTTTGCCATGTCCATGATGCTCCAGAAATCCGGGTGAATCGTGGGTTCACCGCCGGAGAGCTGCACTACGTCCGGCTCCCCTTCACTACGGACAATCGCGTCCAGCATCCGTTCAATCTCCTCCAGGGTCCGGTGCTCTCCGTGGTCCGGGGCACTTTCGGCATAACAGGTCGGGCAGCTGAGGTTACAGCGGTCGGTGACTTCGAGGACCGTCAGGCAACTGTGCTGTTCGTGGTCTGCACATAAGCCACAATCGAAAGGGCAGCCCCAGGTTACCGGAGTCTGGAAACCGTTGGGATACTCCGAGGCCTTGTTGTAATTCCGGATCCGC
>JAUIIF010000371.1 GCA_030431945.1 Bacteroidia bacterium
GCGCCGATCAGAAGGACGAGCGCGACGGCTCCGAGGATTATCTTCTTGTTCATTATTTTAGTCATTTGGTGCGCCGGCAGCAATCCAGGCGGCTATTTTTTCAATATTGCATTCCACGAGCTGCGGTGCATTCTTCGGCATCGGTGAGAAACCCGGCGTGTGCCGGATGGCACCAAGTAATTCCCCGTTATCGACGTAGGTACGTAGCTGATCGTAGCCCTCCAGGGTAATGCCGCCGAAATTGTTGGCCGCATCGTGGCACTGGTAGCAATTGGCTACGATCAAGGGCAATACGTCAGTTGAGTAGGTCGTACCCTCCGTCATACATTCAACCGTTCCGTAGAGGAATTCTTCCGAATCGTAGTAGCATCCGGCAAGCAGGGGAAGAAGTAGCGCGAACAGGGCTGATTTTTTCATTATCATTGATGTTTCTGCATTGGTTAATGCGTAGTGGACAGAATCAGGGGATGCAATTCGGTGGCGGATTAATTCTCCGGAGCACCTTCCGCTATCCAGGCCGCAATCTGGTCAATCTTGCACTGGTCCAGTTTAGCTCCACCCTGGGGCATGCGGGAAAAGCCGGCCTGCCAATCGATACTGCCCAATAACTGTCCACTTTCTGCCCGTGCTTTGATGCCGGCATAGTTGCTCAGGTCTATTCCTCCCGAAGGCGCTCCCCCGCTGTGGCACCCCTGGCAATTGACCTCAATAATTGGTTTGATGGTAGCCGCAAAGCTGACGTTCGTAGTCTGGCATCCCTGCCCTGAATTATCACACATTAAATTTTCGGCGCCTTCGAGAATCCAGGTAGCGATCAGGTTAATCTGATCGGCCGGAAGACGGCTCCGTGGAGCCGGAGGCATGCGGTCATCGTTATCTTCCTCCACCAGTACTTCATAGAGGTCGCTCCCGCTCAGGTCAAAGGGGCGAACGTCACCGGTGCGGACTACGTCGGCATAATTGTCCAGGACAACCCCGTCTTGTGCCGATGCCGCATCGTGGCAACCACTGAAGGCACAACTGGAGCGCAAAATGGGCAGAATTTGCTGCTCAAAATAAACTTTTGTGGAATCACACGGAACCTGCGTAGTATCGTTGCTCATGGTATCAATCACCGTAACCGTGGTATCCATTGGCATGAAATCATCATCCTCCGCCATCATGAACGGTTCGTGCCGGCAACCAGCTATCAACATCAGCACAATGCCAGCTAAAACCAGAAAAGCAAGGCCGTTAGGAGCAGTCATGTAATCTCTTTTTCTTAGTAACTCAAAATAACCACTGTCTGGTCTTTTCTCTGGCCGGCAGTTCGCTGAACGGGAAAAACAAAGACCTGAACGGGCATCAGTCAAACAAATCATGCGCCAGGTAAAGGAAGATAGCCGCGGCTTTCAGTTCATCCTCTTCATTCCTGACCTGGATTAAGTAGTTCCCGTAGGGGAGCCCCGTTAGGTCAACGGGCAACTGGTGGTGGCCCTGCGCAAAGACGCGTGCTTCAGAAACAGTACGCAGCGGCGTACCCGAAAAGTCGGTAATCTCGATCCGGTAGGTCCCCGCTGCCGGAAGGTTAAGACCTATAGCCCCCTGCGATCCGCAGAAGTTTACCGGACCGGGCTTAAGCAGCTGCTCCGGTTGGGTCGCTCGGTAGCTAAAATACACCAGCATCATTTCCTCGTACATTCCTTTACCCCAGGACATATCCCGGGGCGGATCGTTGGGGTTGGCCAGGTTGGCGGAGGTGTTATCGTAGGTCGTCAGGGAATGAACAATGGTTCCTTCCGGAAGGAAGATGGGGGAACGGAAGGTAAAACCCTGCTTAAAATGGAAGTCCCAATCCTCTATCCGTAATAAGAGCCTGGAGGTTTGACTGTCGGGAAATGTCGCAAAGACATCAAATTTGCGGCCGAGGAAATGGGCGTGAGGAAAAATATTCGTTATTTCCAGATCGTACGGTACCCTGAATTTTGCGTGAACGCGGCAAACTTCATTCGCGGGCAGGGCAAAGGTGTCGTTGGTCATTACGTACGGGTTGATTAAAGCAGCTGTTCGGACAGGATGGCGCACCGGTTGGTCCGCCCACTGCAACTTTACCACCGAGGAATCCCGCTGAGGCACGCCCGTTGGCCCGTAGTGTAGGTGAACGAGTAACCGGGCGCCCTTAGGCAACCATTTTGCCTGGCCCTCCGGCAGTTGTTCTGCTCCCTGCCCGGGGGCCCAGGTATACCACCGGCTTTCCGCAGGGACAAAGCCAATTTCTCCGAAACTAAAGTACCCGTAGCCGGGGTCCCAATCATCCAGCGCCCGATAACGCTCCGTCGTGTCCACAGAAATCATTACTCCCTTGACAATCCCACGGTTACCCGGCGCAAAGGAGATACTTTTCACCCATTTCCCCTCTTTTAATCCAGTAGGAAGCACAAAAACGCGGTACTGGTCATAATAGACCCCGTATTGCTCGAAGGATTCATCCATACTAAGTACCAGGTCCGGATTATTAAGGGGCGGCGGCGGCGTTTCCGTCCACCCAGGCACTAATTTGCGCAATCTCTTTTCCCGTCAGTTGCCGGGAACCGACGATGGGAGCGGCGGACGCAACGGCCCGGGACGGAGGCATTAACTTTTCCCGGGTAACGTAGGCGATCATCCGTCCGTAAGCCGCAACTTCCTCATAATTCGTCAGGGGCATGGGGCCAATATCTCCTCCCTGGTGACAGGGCATGCAGGAACGGGCAAGCAACGGTGCAATATCCCGGTAATACTCCGGTGACTGGGCGGCAGCCGCTAACGACCAAACGAAGAAAAAAAGGAATAGTAATCTCAACCTTCTTGCTTTGCTGCGGTGATGAAGCAGCCAACGGCAGCGGGCCAGGGAGCGGTGGGAATATGGCCTTCCTCTAGCCGGCGGAGCATCGTCCTCAAGTCATTGGTGCGTTCCCCGTGCCGCATTTTACCCGGCGCTGCGTACGCATTGCTAACGCGGCCACGATAATAAACCTGTCGCGTGGCACTATCCACAATCACTACTTCCGGGGTGACCGTTGCTTCCAGCCGGCGCGTCAGTTGCTGTCGGGGGTCGAGCTTAGCCTCCCAAGCCGTCAGTTCATACTTGCTCAGGAAGGATTGAGCAGATTGTGCAGTGCTGGTCGCTACGGGGAATACAGCGTAAAAATTAGCCACCTCCCGGTATGTCTTTGCCGCTTCCCGCAATGGTTTAGCCATATAGATGCTGATCGGGCACTCCTCGGCCACGAAAACATAAACGTCGTAGGCCTGCTGGCCGGCCAAACTGTGTGTCAGTAAAAATAGTATTACTAAAATACTGTTTTTCAGGTATTTCATTTTGTTGATTTTAAACAATTTAGGGGGCGCGAACGCAGGTGCAATTAAAGTGATAAGTAGCCGGGTGACCGCAAATTTCCCGGCTCCTGTGGCTTTTGCCGGTACCTGCGGCCGCGCCCACAAAAAAATAATTACTGGACGACTACTTTGGCCAGGTAATAGCCAGCTGTCCCCCTCACCCTCAGCAGGTAGATGCCGGCAGGAAGATGGGCGGGCCCGATAAACGGTACCGCTGCTGCACCAACTACCTTCCTTTCGAATAGTGGTCTGCCGTTGAGGTCCAGCAAAGTGATGGGCAGGGTTGTCCCCAGGTCCGCCGGGCGCAGCCCGCTCAGGGTCCAGGACGGTTGGGAACGCCCCACGGGGTTCGGGTAAACGATGAGCGAGCTGGTCCTTGTTGTGGGCCCTCCGGTTGACACCGTACCAACGGTGATGGTCTCACAGTAGTTACGCGTACAGTCGTTCAGAGTATCCTGAACGAGAAGACAGACCCGGTACTCCCCGCCGGCAGCGTACTGGTGTACGGGGTGCTGCACCCGACTGGTTGCTCCGTCACCAAAACCCCACAGCCAGGTCGTGGCACCTGCTGCTTCACCGGTAAAGCGCAACGTAAAATCAGTTTCCGCAGTAAAGGAAAAGCCTGCCGTAAAGGCACTGCAACCGATGGTACATTCTGGGGTCCGGAACGGTACGGTAACGGCACAAAAATCTGTTTCCAGGTCCTGCAGGGTCAGTAGCCGTTCCAGGCCGTCCCCCGGCAGGGTGAGGGTAATTTCATTGGCACCGTTCGGGTTGTCGTAGCGGTAGATGGAATCGAGCGCTTCACCATCCAGATAAACCCTGAACCCGCTACTTCCCAGACTTGCGTTAAAGGTGATGGGTACCATGACCATGCCATCAGCACAGCTTTCCATTGCGGTAATTGTTCCGGCCATCCCGATGCCATTCGGGCCACCGTGGGGGATGCAGTAATAGCCGTGTTGTCCGGGTTCTGTGATCACAATTTCGTAGGTATCCCCGAGATTTAATAATCCAGAGTCCCATACTAACGGACCACTCCGCGCATCGGAGGTACTGGTGTGGGGAATCTGCCCGGTCCAGATAAAAGCGACCGTATCTCCCACCTGAACGGAAAGGTCTCTGGGGAAAAAATCAAAATCGCGCACGGCGACTTCATGCCGTCGCGCACCAGCTAAGGCTTCAAGATTAGTAATGGTACAAAAGCCTGTACAATTCGGAAGCGATAATTGCCGGGTGGCCACACAAGCACTATTGGCGACGTCTGCTACCGAAATTGTAGTCATTTGTCCGGTGGCCGGAACCGCGATCTCTACGATAGTCGTTCCACCGTTAACGTAACCAAACGGACTTCCAGCCCAGATAACGCCATCCACTAAGATGTTGAAGCCATCCATTCCGGGGATGTCGGTACTGATCGTTAAGCGAACGGCAATTTTGTTTTCCTCGTCACATTCACCCGCAATTACTGCTTCCAGGTCAACCGCACAGGTATCCGTTGGCGGGCAAATATCTGTGGTAATTGTCGTGGTAGCCGAACAAGTCGGATCATCGGCGTCGCGAATTTCAATGGTGTGGCTCTGGCCGTCACCGGCGACGAAAACGGAAGTAGCCGTCGTCCCGGAAGGGTCGTAGGCAAAAGGCCCGCCGGCGATGGCGCTGCCGTCCACGAAGACGTGGTAGCCGGCGCCGGTCCCGGCGCTGTTGAAGGAAAGG
>JAUIIF010000372.1 GCA_030431945.1 Bacteroidia bacterium
AACAGAAGATACTGATCAGCCCACCACTGGAACTTGGTAAGGACAATGTACCTTACCTCCGCCGGCGTAGCCTGATTATTCCGTTGCAAGGACTGACCCTGCGGGACAGTGTCACCTACGTAATCAATATTGGTTCGGCCATCAAAGACTTGCACGAAGGCAACCCCACCGAAAACCTCCGCTTCGTTTTTGCCACCGGACCGGTACTCGACTCCGCCTCCGTGAGCGGTGTCCTCGTCGAAGACTTCTCCGGAGCCCCGATCGACGACGCCACGTTCACCCTGTACAGTAACCTGGCTGATACGGCCACTACTACGGAAAACCCTACCTATTTCGCGCAGACCGATGAGGAGGGAAAATTTACGGTGTACAACATCCGGCCCGGCACCTACCGGGCCGTCGGCTTGGTCCGCAATCCTGGCGCCACCAACTATTACGTCGACGTTACGGGCACCTTCAAGCCCATCTCCATTGGATTTATGGACACCCTGATTACCGTAGCCGATGGCAATAACGATATTGGGTCGCTCCGGCTTTCTCCCCTCCCCCTGCCGCTTAAAGTTACTGGCAGAGACACCAGTGATTACGGCGTCATCAAGGTTACCTTTAATCAACCCGCCGAAAACATTGACCTGATTTCCGGCCGTTCCGGTTACCTCCGCCTGAACGACAAGGATACCCTGAAACTTTTTTACCGGGAAGCTGCCCCAGACACCCTGATCTTCGGGAAAGCTGCCACCTTTACCGATACACTGGTCTACAGAGGTAACGCTGCCCCGCCGGGTACCCCACCCCGGGTAGTGGCCAGCCCCTCCGGTCGGCTTAATCCTGCCGAAGGCATTGTTTTCCGGTTTAACCGCCCCCTGGCCTCCGTCGACACCTCGCTGATCAGCCTGACGGATAAAGCAGATACCCTCGCCACGCCCATCCGGTTTACCTATTCACTGGATACACTTTACCCGGGCCTTCTCCGCCTGCGTGCCCCCTGGAAACCTAATGTCACTTACGCACTCGAACTCCTCCCGGGAACTGCCGAGGACTGGACGGGCAGCCCGAATACCGATACGCTCAGCTACCAGCTGCGGGCGGACGACATAGAGAAATACGGCACCCTCTCCCTGACTTTTACCGCCCTGGATTCAACCCGGCATTATATCATCCGCCTGGTAGAAAAGGAAGCGCCCGTCCTTAGTACTCAGCGGATTATCCGGGAACAAAGCGACTACACCGTCACTTACCGCGGCCTTAAACCCGCCACCTATCAACTCGAAGTCATTTACGATAATAACCGTAACGGCCGGTATGACGCCGGTGATTTTCTTCGGAGAAAACAACCGGAACTCGTGCGTCGCTTTGACATCGAAGCATTACGGGCGAACTGGGAGGTCGCTGAAAACATCCGACTCACGCGTCCGCAATAACTCAACCAGTGCCCCGCAGCGGGAAAAGATGGCCCCGTCGCCGGCGCTTTTGTTACGGATTGCACCTGCGGCCGCGCCCATAAATCCGTCGTTCTCGCTGACTTTCCTGCCGCTTGTCCCCCCGATTCGCTCGCCTCCGGTAAATTGTTACGATTTCCGCGAGCCAGCCATTACCTTGAGGACGATATTCCTGGCCCTGGTTTCCGGCCGGCATCATCATTAAACCAAATCCTTAAAAACTATGAGTTTACAAAACAAGTATCGCAGCGTACTCACCCTCGGGGAAAAATTCAACGCCCGGGAAGGCTACGTAGAAGAGGCTGACGGCCGCCTGCGAGTGGGGGGCATCGTCGAGTACCAGTACGAGAAGGACCAGATGTGGGACGAGATCAAGCGCATTGGCGGTGAAAACCCTTACGACATTGAGGCCGATATCAAAGTCGCCAACAAAGCAATCTACGCCAAGCACACGGTGGAAAAAGGAGAAAGCCTCTCCCTCATTGCCAAAGATTATCTCGGTGACGTAATGGCTTACAAAGCCATTTTCGCGGCAAATTCCGATACGCTCGATGACCCGAATAAAATCTTCCCCGGTCAGGAACTCGTCATTCCCTTCCCGGAAGGCCGCAGTGCCGACGCCTAGGGTACTGTCTATAGATGCTGATCTGCCAAAAAGCCATCTTCACCCATGTGAAGATGGCTTTCCTGGTTAAAAGTAAGCAGAAGTCATTATTCTCGCTTAACTTTGCAAACCAAAGAACTATTAATTTACAAAATATTCGACATGACGCTGACTAAAAATCGCTTTGCCCTCAGGCTCCTGGTCATTCCGGCTCTCCTGCTGATTCCGCTGATTGCCTCGCAAGTTTCCGCTGAAGTAAATTGGTCGGGGTTAGATTTCCTGGTAATGGGTGCTCTCCTACTGGCTGCCATCTCCGGAGTGGAATTGGTCCGCTACCTGTTCAAAGAAAAAAAGCAACGATTTTTCTTTGGTGCGGTACTGTTATTGGCCCTGCTCCTGCTCTGGGCAGAGATGGCCGTTGGCCTATTCGGCAGTCCGTTGGCGGGGAGTTAAGGCAGTTTCCCACGCGGCCAGTTGCCACGCATAGCTTAAAGCAGCAAATCCATATCCACGTACTCTTCGATTAATTCAACCGCGCGGCGTATTTTCCAGGGCGTTTTCAGGTTAATCTTCACTTCCATCTGGTTAATCCGGACGGCAGCACCGTAGGTATCCAGGGCACAGGAAACCACTGGAATCTGGTATTCATTGATAAAATCGAGGTGGGGCAGGTTAGGGTTTTCGCTGTCCTCCCCGGTAACGACAATGCCAGAAATGGTAGATCCGGGCAGGTCGCGGTCTTTCAGGATTTCCTGCAGCGCCGTCAGCGCGTCTTCCAGGCGCCGGTTACTGGCAATGATGAGCAGGTTCTTTAAGTTTTCCACTTCCTCCTGCGCAATCAGGCTGCCACTGGCAATATTTTCCACCCGGTTGTCCAACTGGTCCCGATGGTAAATGGTCTTTCCCTTCAGCGCCCGTCGAATAGTGGCCATAATGGGGCTGGACAAAGACTTCTCGTAGGGCAGTACCCCCAGCAGGGGAATGCCCAATTTCTGCAGGTAGATATCGACGTAATGGCGGACTTTATCCATCTTCGCCGGCAGGGTTTTGTTTACGATTACTCCCCGGACCGGTACCCTCCGCTCGCGGAACAACGCGAGGTTCATGTTCAGTTTATCGATCGTATTACCAATTCCGCCTTCGACAATCATCACCACCGGTGAGCCCAGCAACTGCGCTACCTGCGCGTTTGACATATCACAAACGGAGCCTACCCCGGGATGGCCGGTCCCTTCGTAAATGACGATGTCATTTTCACTTTGCAGCTTTCTGCTGGCGCGGGTGATGCTGGTAGCAAAATCAAAGGCCGTCGGATCATCCAGGTACTGCGCCGTCACGCCCCTGCCGATGATTACCGGGCTGTGCAACTCCGCCTTCAGTTCAAAGTCCATTCCCCGGGCAAAGAGCAAAGCATCTTTATCCACCCGCAGTTCGCCCAATTCTACGAACTCCTGTCCGACGGGTTTACAATAACTCACCTTATGACCACGCGCGCGAATGGCGGCCATCAGACCAAGGGTGGAAGTGGTTTTACCCACGTGCTGAGAGGTGGCAGCAATGTATAGGCGATCAATCATAGACGAAAGATAGGTTTTCCAGGCTGAGTTAACGGCAAAGGAAATTTGATTTTTCCCCGTTGCAAATCTTAACGATAACGAAAGGAGGCAAACAGCACCTCAGGGCCACTAGTTTGTGAAGGGGTCACTCCAACGTGGGTCAGTATAAATAGAGGTGCCGGTCAGCGTTTTCAAAAAAGCAATAACCGCGTCCCGTTCTGCTACCGTCATGTTCATATTCTGCGGAACTGTAGCCGGACGCAGCCGGGCATCCAACCCTGGATTGTCTGCCGGAATGTTGTTATAATGTTCCATTACGGCGATCAAATTGGGAAAAGCACCATTATGCATGAACGGACCGTTTTCACTACCATCTGGTTTAAAAACATCACGTAGTGTGGGGGATCGCCGGACGCTTTCGTCCGGTAATCCACCAGCAATTGACGCCGTAACACCGTTATTTCCGGATAACGGGTCAATGCCAAATTCTGGTGCCTGATGACAAGCACCACACCCAAAGCCACCACCGATCCGCCCCCCCTGTGTACCAAATTGCGGGCGACTGCCAAAGAGCGCCCGGCCGCGGTTTTCTTGTTCCGTAAAGTTTGGGAATTGCTGACCATCATTTTCCACCAGCTCCCGGCCGGCATCGTACTTCGCATCAAACGATTGCAAACTCCGCACGAACTGGGCCAGCGCATCGGCCAGCCGTTCTTCCGTGATTGCCGCATCGCCGTAAGCAGCTACAAACAATGCTTCGTAGTACGTGAGCCCACGCAGACGTTCCAATAAATCTGCCAGAGAAGGCTTCCCGTTAATTCCGCTGAACCCCATCTCCAGATGGTCCTGAATGGGTTGCAGAGCCACCGCTGTTAAAGCAGTGGCCCGACCGTCCCAAAAAAAGCCTGGCCCTCCGTTAAAACGGGTGTTTACCAGGCGCATAGCGTGCCGCCTCGTGCGTCCGCCAACGCCGGCAGAAGCTTTGGCATTATCGCCAAAGGCTAACTGCTGTTGGTGACAACTGGCACAGGATAGGGTACGGTTAACGGACAACTGCCGGTCGTAAAAAAGTACGCGGCCTAAGGTTGCACCGGCATCCGTAACGTAACTTTCTTCTTCATTCTCCCTGATAATGTAGTCCGGCACGGGCAGGTCTGCATAGGTATAGGTATTGGTTATATCCGGTGTTTGCACTACGTCCTCTCCCTCCGTTGGCCCACCAATTTCAGGAACGGGTGCCGTTAGCAAGGCCTCTTCCTTGTCGCAAGCCAAAAAACACAATCCGCAAAGCAAGAGAAGCAATCGAGAAAGAGAAGATGGCATTGGCGAAGGATTTATAGCAGTATTTCCTCAAGATACTACATTCAGTATTGGGGCGCGGCCGCCGGTGCAAAGTAAGGTTACCGGGCAAAAAAACAGCCCCGCCACTCCCGGGGGGAGCAG
>JAUIIF010000373.1 GCA_030431945.1 Bacteroidia bacterium
AGTTCCGATAGCAAGGAGGCCCATGGTCAGATTTTTTGGGGTGGAGTAAGGTTAGAAGCGGTGGGTACGTCCGCACCCGGCAGGATAAACCGAATGAAGGAGTGGACACACGAGGAACGGTAGTCAGCTGCGCGCCGGATGTTCGGGAAAGAACATTGAACGGGTCTAAATTTTTCTGAGCTGGCCGCTCCGCTGACCCGGTCGTTGCTGGCTGGGCGTGAAAACCGGAGCTTAGCCATAGCTGCCACGCAGGATTTTTGCCACGAAGCCAGCAACCATCAGGGCGCGGATCAGGTCGCGAACGAAAAGTTTACATCAGTTCATAAAAAAAGCCGAGTACGAAAGCTCGTACTCGACTTTTATGCGCCTCAGGAAGGGCTCGAACCTTCGACCTACGGATTAACAGTCCGCCGCTCTAACCAACTGAGCTACTGAGGCATTCTCGCGAAGCGGCTGCAAATGTACGGTGGGTTCGTATAATTCACAATAGTTGACGGAAAAAATTGTTACTTTTTTTGTGCCCGTTTGGCGTGGGGTGGTTTTCTGAAAATTCAGCCCGCCCGCTTTTACGCCGTCTTCAGGTCCTACCTTCGCCCCCGCAACCCTCAGCTGAATGGATACCCTCATCGAACAATTTCTGGCGGCCGGTTTTCTGGACTGGCTGGCCTTACTCACTTCGCTGGCCTACGTGTGGCTGGCTGCCCGGGATAATAACTGGTGCTGGCTATTTGCGGCGGTGAGTACGGCGGTCTGGGCCTGGCAATCTTTTGTCGTCTACCAGTTGGTCTCCGATGGCTTCCTCCAGTTGTTTTACTTCGTCATGGCCGGGGTCGGCTGGTGGCGCTGGCGCTGGCGGAAAACGGAGCAGGACGCTGCCTCGGTGGCCCGGGCGGAGGTGCTGGACGACGTACTGGTGCCCGCCCGTGAGGTACCCTCGATACGACGGATGACCCTGACGGAGCACATTGTCGTGCTTGTCGGCGGACTGGTCGCCGGCTGGGCCTTGTACCTGTTCGTCAGCGGGCTTTTTGTCTCCGTCGCCACCCTGCCCGATGCCATCACCACGGTGTTCAGCATCGCCACGACTTTCCTGCTGATCGGGCGCCGGCTGGAAAACTGGCTCTACTGGATCGTCATCGATGCGGCCTACGTCTGGATCTACGGTAAGAGCGGAGCCCTCCTCTTTGCCGTCATGATGGTCCTCAACATCGGCATGGCCGTTTACGGCTACCGCAACTGGCGGCGGGAGTTGCTCCGCACCGAACCTCAGTGATGCCCTGCTGGTTAAAGCCTGTATGGCCACTACTGTCAATACCCGCTTACTCAACGCTGTCTTACGCCTGGCGCTCCTGATCGGAGCGGTCATCATCCTTTACTACGCCAAGGGGCTGCTGCTGCCACTGGCCGTAGCGGGCTTACTGGCGATGCTCCTTAACCCGGTTGATGAGCAACTCCGCCGCTGGGGGTTGTCTCCGGGGCTGTCCATTGCCGGGGCTACCGGGGTGCTGCTGCTCTTTTTTCTCGGCGTCTTCGCCGCCGTTGGCCAGCAGGCCGCCAGCTTTGCGGACAGCTGGCCGGAAACCAAACAAAACATCGCTAAACAACTGGATAACCTGCGGGAAGAATACGACCTGAAAGGCTTTATTCCTGAGATCTCCACGGCCGGAAAGGAAGCAGGGGAGGAACAGCAAATGAACCTCTCCCAACTGCCGGTGAGCGGCTCGGGCATCATGAGCTTTTTCAGTGGCACCTTCGGGGTGCTGGGCGACTTCCTGCTGATGCTGGTGTACGTCGTGCTGTTCCTCAGCCAGAAAGATCGTTTGCGGGAGTTCCTGCTCCGGCGCATGCCCGATGAGCGCCGCGGTGTTACCCATCAGGCCGTTAACGAAAGCCGGGATATTGTCCAGAAGTACCTGCGCGGACGCTTGATTTTAATCGCCATACTTACCGTACTCTACAGCATTGGTTTCCTGATTATCGGGCTGGATTATGCCGTGCTGATTGCCGTACTGGTCGCCATTCTCAGCATCATTCCTTACCTCGGCAACATCATCGGTGGCGCTTTTGCCATGGCACTGGCGTTTGCCGACGGCGGCGGCAGCACCGCCGTTATCGGCGTCGTCATTACCATGTCGCTGGCCCAGGTACTGGAAAGTTACGTACTGACGCCCCTCATTGTGGGCGACGAAGTAGACATTAACCCCCTGACGACGATCGTTTGCGTGGTCGGGATGACGATCCTCTGGGGCCCGGTAGGGGCCATTGTCGCCATTCCCGTTTTTGCCATCCTGCGCATCGTTTTCAGTCACCTCGATGGGTTGCGGGATTACGCTTACCTCATGGGGCAGGAATAGGTTCTCGCCGGAGGTACGTACCTTGCGGGCCTACCCAAAGATTCAGCTTTTATGGAAGTTCTCTACATTGCCCTCCAACACGCACACTCCGGCCTCCGCTGGGTCGTTCTTGCGCTCCTCATTGCGGCCATCGTCAAGGCCGGCGGTAAGCGTCGTGGCGGCACCGTTTATCCGGGCAAGGATAAACTGGCCCTCTTCGCCCTCATCAGCGTTCACTTACAACTCATCATCGGTCTGGTGCTGTACCTCTGGCTGAGCCCCCTGGTGAGCTTTGCGGGCGACGTCATGGGGAACTCCGTCACGCGGTTCTACACCGTTGAGCACCTGCTGGGCATGATCATCGGCATTGCCCTGGTCACCATTGGCTACTCGAAGGCCAAGCGCCAGGCGGAACTCAATAAAGGCTGGAAGACCATCGGCACCTTTTACCTGATCGGTCTGCTCGTGATCCTGGTTTCTATCCCCTGGCCGTTTCGTAACCTGGGGGCGGGCTGGTTTTAAGTCCATCCGGTGGCCGGCGAATACGATAAAGTTACGGCGGGGCACTACGCTGCTTACCGACCGCCGCTGCACGTACCGATCCTGCAGCTGGCCCTCGCGGATGACGAGCGGTTTGCCCGGGCGCTGGATGTTGGCTGCGGTACCGGCCGCTCCACCCTGGCCCTGCAGCACTGGAGCCGTCAGGTACTCGGCACGGACCCCAGCCCGGAGATGATCGCGGCCACCAGGCCCCGGGCCGGGGTAACGTTTGCCCTGCAACCAGGTACGGACATCGCGGCCGGGCTGCCCCGCTCCTCTTTTGATCTGGTCACTTTCGCCGGGTCCCTTTTTTACCTGAACGCAGCAACCACCTGTGCCCGCCTCCAGCCCCTGCTGGCCCCCGGCGCTGCCGTCATTGTTTATGACTTTGAGGTGCAGCTGGCCCCGGTTTTCGACCGCCTGGGCGTTACTCCGGCCACGGGCACGTATCAGCACACCAGGAATTTCAGCGGGCTGGCGGACTGCTCGCTGCACGAGCAGGTTGGCCGGCAGGAAGTGCTGGCCTTCTCCGCTACGGCTACGGAGTTGGCGCACCTGCTGTTTTCCGTCCGGGACTGGCGCACCGGCCCCCTCGCGAAGTATACTTTTACGGAACTGGTCGGAGCATTGCCCGCCACGACGAGCCTCCGGGCCGCAGCATACCTGACCCGCTACCGGGCCTGAACCCGCAGGGTTGCTTACTTTACCAGTCCTCCCGCCTGCTGCAGGAGAGCCAACTGACCCCCGAAAGCTTGCCGGAGCAGTTCGGGGGTAAATACTTCGGCCGTTTCCCCGTAAGCGATGAGTCGCTGATTGAGCAGGACCACGTGGTCGAAATAGTCCGGCACGGCCTGCAGGTCGTGGTGCACGACCAGCAGGGTTTTGCCGGCGGCAGACAGCTTGCGCAGGACCGCAATAATCTTTTCTTCCGTGGGGATATCCACCCCGACGAAGGGCTCGTCCAGCAGGAGAACCTCAGCCTGTTGCGCCAGGGCCCGGGCCAGGAAGGTCCGCTGCTGTTGCCCGCCGGAGAGCTCCCCGATCTGGCGGTGCTGCAGGTTCGCGATGCCCAGTTCCGCCAGCGCTTCGTCCGCCAGCCGGTGGTCTTCCTTACTCAGCCGCTGAAAGACCTTCTTGTGGGGGTAGCGCCCCATCAGCACGACATCCCGCACCGTAGCGGGGAAGGTAAAATCGATCTCACTCCGCTGCGGAACGTAAACGACCCGCCGCCGGACCTGCTGTACCTCCTGGCCCAACACCTGAATGGTGCCCGTGTAATCTTCAATCAGGCCCAGGATGGCTTTGAGCAACGTGGATTTTCCCGAGCCGTTAGGCCCCAGGATACCGTAGCGGTGGCCTTCTCCTATTTCCAGGAAAATGTTACTCAGTACCCGTTTCCGGTCGTAGGCAACGGAGAGGTCGGAGATGGAAATGGCTGGTACAGACATGGATAGTGAATTAGGCAACACCGCGGTTGATACGATTGACCATGAAAAAAAAGGCGCCGCCCATTACCCCCAGGATGATGGCCAGCAGGATGAACTGTTGCCCCCGCTCGGGGCCGAGTGCCGCCCCGATGTCTGCGCGGTTGCCCCGGAGTGCTTCCACGATGGTGGTGGTATTGTAGCGCAGCATCCCTTCGTAAGTGCCCGCTTCCGTATCGGGCTCTCCTAAAGAGTCAGCGTAGAGGTAGCCACCGATGATGACGTCGTTATCGGTGGCGATTTGCCGGATGAGTTTGGGGTTAATCGTGCTTTCCACGAAAATGGCCGGCACCCCGGAGGCGCGGATGATGGTCGTAAGCCGATTCACGTCGTCGGTCTGTACCTCCGCATCCGTGCTGGTGCCCAGCGCCGCTTCTACCTGAATACCGTAGTGGCGGCCGTAGTACCGGAAGGCATCGTGGCTCGTGATCAGGATCCGGTTCTCCTCCGGGATGGAAGCAATTTGCCGGAAGATTTCCTGGTCCAGGGCCGTAAGCTGCTGCAAATACACGTTGGCGTTGAATTCGTACACCTTGCGGTTGAAGGGGTCCAGCTCAATGAGGGCATCCCGGATATTGCTGACGTAGGTCAGGCCGTTTTTGGCCGTCATCCAGGCGTGGGGATCGCTGGCGTTGGCGTATTCCTCACTGGCAATGGCGCCGATGCCCTCGG
>JAUIIF010000374.1 GCA_030431945.1 Bacteroidia bacterium
GCCGCCGCCCTGGCGATCATTTTCTTTTACAACAATGGTGCGACCATCAAGGTCTGATTGATCTAAGGCTTCGATCGCCGCCTTAGCTTCTTCGTCGTTTGGCATTTCAACAAAACCGAAACCACGGGAACGACCAGTTTCCCGGTCAAGGATGATTTTAACTGACTCTACCTCACCATAAGCGCTGAAGGTGTTTTGTAGGGTGTCTTCGTCAGTATCCCAGCTTAGCCGGGCAACAAATAAGTTCATAACAATAAAGGAAGATGAAAAAAGAAGATGATATGGTAAAGCGAATGGATGACTAAGGCGAAAGGCAAAAGAGAAAACCGGAAAATGTAATCTTATTCAGATCTCTACAAATAAATTAGCCTACTCAAAATCCGCTATAAATAGCAAAGTGATAACAAAAAACGGCCAGTAAGTTTCTTGGCCACAACAAAAATAGGTCGAAAAGAGCGAAAAATTTGGCTTTTGTGAAGATTTATCGTTAAGAGATGGAGTAATGAAACTGTAATGTTTACTACGAATGCTGGCGGTAACATCTTTCTGACTTGTTTATTTTGCCCCCGTTCCCCAAAATCAACCAAAATGAAATTTCCCCATTTGCTGATCTGTTTTTGCTTTGTCAGCCTCACATGGGCGTCCTGTCGGGACGCTACTAAGGCCAAAAGTTTTGAGCAACTGACCGATAGCCTGCAGGATCACTTTGTTGCAGACAGCAGGGTCGATAAATTCGTGCTGGAGTATAAATCCGGCTTTCAGGGCCTTTACCTGACGGGGTACACGACAATTCCAGCAGCATTTGACAGCCTGCAGGCAACGTTGGCGAACGGATTTGTAGTAGCGCAAAATGAATTCCGTCTTTTACCGGATGCTGCCTTGCTGGAAGGTAAGACGGCCGGCATCATCAATGTTTCGGTGGCCAATTTGCGCTCGGCTCCCGGACATAGTCAGGAGCTGGCCACCCAGGCTTTGCTCGGGACGCCGATCGAGGTGTTGGACTTGCAGGAAGGGTGGTACCTCGTTCGTACCCCCGACCGGTACCTGGCCTGGCTGGAGCCCGGAGCCTTTGTGGCCAGTAAGCCCCGGCAAGTCCAAGCCTACCTGGAATCCCCACAGGGCGTGATGTTCACGGCACCTGCCGGTTTCCTTACCGCAGAGGTCTCCGGCGGAACGATTGTTACGGACCTGGTTTACGGAAACTTGCTGGTCGCTACCGGCAAGGTGACTGAAGGCATGGCGGAGTTAGCCCTGTTCGACGGAACTACCGGTTGGGTGGACAGTACCCTGATTGTCCCCCGGCCCGGGAACCCCGCGGCCATCGATCCGGATAAATTGTTAACCACGGCAGCAGAGCTTGCCGGCCGGCCCTACCTCTGGGGAGGCACCAGCCCTAAGGGAATGGATTGTTCCGGCTTCACCAAAACTGCTTACTACCTCAATGGCTACGTCATCCCCCGCGATGCCAGCCAACAGGTACACGCCGGAACCGAGGTGGAACTGACGGTAGATTTTAAAAACTTACTTCCCGGCGATCTCCTGTTTTTTGGCCGCTACCGCACGGACGGTTCGGAAAAAATAACCCACGTAGGCTTCTACCTGGGGGAAGGACGCTTCCTGCACGCAGGAGCCGACAACGGACGGATAATGGAACAATCCCTGTTTCCACAGGATGCTGCCTTCGCCGAGCACCGGCTGAAATCTTTATTGCGTGCCCGCAGACTGGCCGCAAATACTTCCGGTGTCGTACCCGTAACCCAGGCGTTTTCGAAGCTGATCGGCGATTAGCGGTTTAAACGACGTAGTACGCTGGTTTGGGTGCCAAACTGGCCAGCCCTGGCCCCGCCCGAACGGCGGGCGGATATCACACCAGGTCTTCGTCCCGGTACGGCCGGTTTTCCTCCAGTTCTTTTAGCTCCATCAGGTCCCTTTCCCGGCGTCGGCGGACATCTTCTTCCGTGATTTCAGGTAACGGGCCGGAAAACTCCCCCTCCGTAGGGTGTATGTCTTCCGGGTCCGCTAAGGGCCCGTAGAGGCTCAGCCCCTGCATCGCCACCCCGATGCCCCAACCAAGAATCGGCCAGATCGCCCAGAACTGGTGAGATCCCCCTAAGAGGTTAAGGGCAATAAAGAATAGTGACATGACCAGGTACGTCCGAAAATGACGGCGGAAGTCAATTTTCTTCTCGCGGAGCGATTTGTCTTGGTACTGCTGCTTGCGGGCTTTCCGACGTTCTCTGCGGCTCATGCTTAAGGGTAGGTTGGAGTTATTCAGATTAACGGCCAGGGGACCGCTTTTACTCAGGGTGACTGGATTCGGTCAGGCTGCCAGATTCAGGTTCGTTGAGACACCAGTCGTACGTTGCTATACCCAAACCACTTTGCCTCAGGTATAAACGCCTAAATGAGCAACTTCGTTTTGCCCTCACCCTACAAGAGCGGGATTTTGCGGAATTCCAGTAAGGCCTTCCCCATTGAAGTCAGGTGTTTCAGCATTTCCTGAGTATGTTCCCCTTCGGTAAAGGGGTTGGTAAAGGTACAACGGAGATAAACGCGCTGATGCAGCCGGGTCTGGACAATGTAGTAGCTGGTCTCGGTAACCAGCTGCGCCCGGATCATGGCGTTAATGTCATCGAGTTCCGTTGCCGAAAGCGCTGACTGGGCGGGGCGGTAGCGGAAGCAGACAATGTTGCAGTCCGGCTCGAGGGCGAGTTCAAAATCGGGGTGAAGACGGATGTCCCGGGCGAACTGCCGGCCGATCGCATTGACCCGGACGACGTACTCGCGGAATACCTCGGCTCCGTAGCAGGCCAATAAGCTGTACACCCTGAAACTCATCATGTTTTTGGTACACTCGAAGGTGCGCCGGCCGATATTGTACTGGTCTTCCTCGCTGGTATCAAAAGAAAGGAGGTAGTCCGCCTGCTGGTGAAAGGTACGGTAAGCGTCCGTACCCTTGCGGAAGAACACGCCGGTGGTTAGTCCGGGCGTCATCTGCATTTTGTGGAAGTCCATGATCAGGCTGTCGGCCCGCTCCATGCCGGCGAGCAGGTGCCGCCGCTCCGGGTCCAGGTAAACGGGCGCGCCGTGCGCGCCATCAACGTGAAACCATAGTTGTTGTCGCTCCGCAATAGCGGCCAGCGTGGCGAGGTCATCAAAGGAGCCGGTACTGGTCGTTCCCGCACTTCCCACGATGGCGATGGGCGTAAGCCCCCGTGCGCGCGCTTCCGCAATGGCCGGCTCCAGCAATTCCGTCCTGATCCTGAACTGGTCGTCTGATGGGATGTTGACCACCCCCGCCGTTCCCCAACCCATGATTTTCACCGCCCGGTCGATACAATAATGCGCCTGTTCATTGACGAAGAGGCAGGGCCTTAGGTCACCGTTACCCGCCTGCCAGGGGTCTCCCGCCGGCCATTTGGCGGCCCGGGCAGCCAGCAGGGCCGTCAGGTTGCCCAGGGTGCCACCATTGGTCATAAAGCCACCGGTAGTGGGGGCTAAGCCAAGAAGTTCAGCAAATTGCTCGATGACAATTCGTTCCATTACGGCCCCTGTCCGCCCCATTTCATAAATGGCCGTACTGCCATTGATGATGCCGTTAGTCAGGTCACACAGCGCCGTTAATGGGGCCGGAGGGTTGACCTGGTGGCCCATGTAGGCCGGTGCGTGAACGTGCAGGCTTTCAGCCAGGTACTTGCTGAAAAGCATTTCCGGACTGGTGCCGTTCGCCAGTACTTCGCGGTAGGCGGCCAGCAAGTCTGCGGGGTCTTGCACGGGGTTGGCCACTGCGGTGGGAACGCTGGCGAGGTAATCCGCGATTTGATCAATCAGTTGATGGCCAGCGACCCGGAAAGTCTCCGGTGCGTAAACGTTGGCCAGGCTTGCAGCAGCATCTTTCATGGCTGTAAGGTAAGGCGCGGCCGCAGGTGCAAAAAAAAGTTTTGGGGCAAAAATCTGCTCAGGGTTTATCCCGTGTTTTTACCCGAGACGCTGAGGGGATGGGGCAGGGCGGACGCATCACTTTATTTACCTCTTCCTCCTTCCCACACCGCTGCGTTGGGGCGGGAAGGACACTTCGGCGATGACTACGGCAGAAAACGACAGGTCTTCTGGTGGTAGCTGAGGCTGCCGTCAGGTTTACGCTACAGTATGCGTCAGCTCCGGGGAGTAGGATAAGGCTGCCTGGCTGCAGCCTGGAAAACAATTTCCCGGTATGCTCCTTTGTCCATTCCCCGGCACCTGCGGCCGCGCCCCTTGATTTCGTAAGGCAGCGTTGCGGGTACTGCAAAGGCGGGCTGCTCCCTGTTTTGCGGAGCAGCCCTTCCTGAAGCCGTAGTAACGGCCTCCGCAACCGGAGGGCCGGAGTCGTAATTAGATGCCCATTTCCGCCCGGGCGGCGTCGAGAATTTTGCGGACTTCCGCCGCGTCAGCTCCCTGGGCGTAGACGCGAAGCACCGGCTCCGTGCCCGAAGGCCGGACCATAAACCAGCGGTCTTCGCCGTCCAGGTAAAATTTGCTGCCATCCACGTGGGCCACCCGCGTGACGGTGTAAGGACCGACTTTGGTAAACGGATCCTCTTTAGCTTGCTTGACGATTTCCCACTTGCGGTCGTTGTCCACGTGTACATCATCGCGGTCGCAGTTGAAACTGCCGACTTTAGCGTAAAGATCAGCGACGAGTTCTTGCAGGGATTTGCCGGTTTTGGCCATGTATTCTGCAATCATCAAGCCGATCCAGATACCGTCCCGCTCCGGAATGTGACCGGAAACGGCGAGCCCGCCGGACTCCTCCCCTCCCACAATCACTTCGCGCTCGGCCATAATTTCGGCAATGTACTTGAAGCCGATCTTGGTCACTTCGTAGGCGAGGCCGTATTGTTCTGCCAGCTGTTTAAGCTTGTCCGTCACGGAAAAGGTGAGAATGACCTCTCCGGTCTTGATGCCCTTATATTCGTACTGGTACATGAGCAGGAGCAGCAGAATGTGGTGGCTGTCGACGAATTCCCCGTCGCCG
>JAUIIF010000375.1 GCA_030431945.1 Bacteroidia bacterium
CCTGCAGGGCTTCGGTGGTGGCTTTTACATGAACATGGAACGGCAGTTTGACGAAGACCTCGTCTGGACAATCAACGATGCAACCGGCACGATGGAAAACCCGGACCTGGGGCCAGACCGTGGCCTCGGCGGCAGCGGGGCAACCTACGTACCGGACGACGACTTCTTCGGTTTCTCCGCCAAGGTCATTTTCAGTACCATCGGCCTTCCCTCTACCCTGAATGCAGACGTCGGCTTCGGCATGGAACTCAGCAATGAATTCGGGCTGAGCAAAATGTGGATGGAAGGAAATGCCTACGTAATGCAGAACATGGCCGAGCGGGACGGTGGCGCCCTGCTCTCCGGCGGCGCGTACCTGAACATGGATTTCCTGGAGGACAAGTACACCTTCGGCGGCATCCTGCAAGCGAACATTCTTGGGTTTCTGGAGATCAGTGTCCCGCTGGAGTGTTATTACTCGCCGGCAGACTGGCACTTTTACGTAGGTAAATGGACCCCAACCGACAACCCCAACGACTATAATTACGCAACTGATCCGGGGCGCTTCAAGTTTGAAGCCGGTTTTGATTTCCAGATCGCCAGTGTCACCACGGGCACCTTCGGCTACTTCATGATGGGGACCGACCTCCCCTCCGGGCTGCCCCCGAAACCACACCAGATCCGGAACATTTTTGACACGGGCAACCAGACCTTACCCTCGGCGAACCTCCCGCCCTTTCTCACCACCAGCAAAGGCTTCGCCTTTGGGATGGTCAATGATTTCCAACTCAAATTTGACGTCCTCATCTTCAAACTCGACATCGAGTACATGATGGGGCTGGACGTATTGATGGAAAACAAAGAAGGCCAGGAATGCAACTACGATGAATTCGGCATCAACCGCTGGTACGGCCGCGGGCAGGCCTACGCCTACCTGGGCATCAAAGGCGCCGTGGGCGGCAAGCTTTTCGGTAAGTACCGGGAGTTTGTCTTCGCCGAAATTGAAGCCGCTGCCGCCCTTGACTTCAAGGGCCCCAAACCTGTTTGGATCAAAGGCCAGGCCGCCATTAAGGGCAAAGTCCTCGGCGGACTGATCGACTTCAACACCCAGGTCGAGTTTGAGCACGGCAAGCAGGTCATCTGTACCGGTGGCAGCAGCAACATCTTCGATGACATTCCGATCGTGCAGGATTTCGATCCCCGGGACGGCACTGAGAACAAATCGGTCTTCATTCATCCGCAAATTGCCTTCAACTTCCCCCGCGGAGCTTTTGGCATCGAGGAAGCTTCCGATACCCCGGGAGAGCCCATAACGCGCTACTACGGCTACGAGATTGTCAACTTCAAGGTACGGACCAAGGAACAGGGTGGTTCCTGGAAAACACATCCCGGAGGAGTGGGAACGCCGGAATACGACAATGCAGGCTACAGTTGTTCCTATGACCTGCCCCAGCAGCTCCCGGAATTTTCGCAGGTAGAAATTGAAATTACCGTTCGCGGCCTGCGCTTAGGCAGTGATGATATCAATGACGTGGCCGAAACTTTCGGTAGTCAGAGCTATAAGGCCACCTTCGTTACGGGGGAGGCACCGGACTACATTCTGCCCAACAGCATTGACCTGGCCCGTCCTTTCCACCGGCAGAAATACTTCCAGGAAGACGAAGTACCCGGGGATGGGTACATGAATTTCTGGGTAGAACAGTCCAACAAGCTTTTCCGGCAAAACCCCGGTCCGAACGATGGTTTTGACAGCAATGGCAGCTATAACTACGTCGTCCGCTTCACGGACGTAGAGAGTGGTGCCTTCGTCGACAGGACACCTACCAACAAGAGCACCGGTGCTGGTGGAGGATTCAATTTCGGTATCCCGCGCGCCTTTCTCCAGCCGGAGCGGGTGTATAAAATCGACTTACTACGTTTGTTCCAACCACCAGCCATCAGTCAGGAAGACAACACCAACGTAGTGATGACCAACCTGGGCATTGATGGTCCTGGCGGCGGCGGTGGCGGCGGCGGTGGCGGTGGCGGCATCCTCGTGAATCCGGGAATGAACCAAGGCGGCAACGGTGGCGGCGGTGGCGGCCTGGTTATCCAGGGCCAACTGGCCAATCAGAATGTTCCGAATGCCGGCCTGTTTCAGATGGCGCAGTTCCAGGGAGGCAACGGCCCGAACCAGTTCGCCATCAATAACGGGCAGCCTGACCCTGACCCACCGGCACCCAACGTCCCGAACCAAATTCAGGGCAACGGCGGCGGCGGCCCGAACCCTCCCTGGGTAAACCCCGGCCTGGGCTTTCAGAACCCGGGTGGCAGCATGGAAGGTCTGAAATACGCGGCCCGGAACATCAAAGAAAGAGGCAAAGTGGACCAGATCATTGTGAAGTCATTGATGGCTCCGGGCCAGGCGTTCTACTTCCGCACTTCCAAGTACAAGACGGCTGCGGAGAAACTGGCCCAGACCAGTGTTCACAACCTGGCTAACCCCAAGTTCCAGCAGCACGTCGTGGACACCGACAACCTGCATTACGCTGAAAACGGTGTGGAGGTCAAAGTCCCCTACGTCTTGCTGAAAACCAAGGAAGGGTTTGACCGCTTCGAGACGCAGTACCATAAAATCAATTGGGTAGTTTCTGACCTGGGGAACGTCATTGGTGCCAAATGGCACCAGTACTACCCTTCACTACAGGTAGAAGGACGGGAAGACTGGCGTACGAATGTATTTCTCAGCAACTCCACCAATGGTTTGCTGCACCCCCCCTTCGACAATAATGACAATGATTGGTGCAGTGAAAACTTCTACGATCCGGACGGCTTCATGGATGAAGGGCCCGTCAATGAATGGAACCCTCCGCTGCACAGCGGCACCCCGGCGGTAACCCCGTGGTGGGCTTATCAGGCAGCCTCGCCGAATGAGACGGATTTTGCCGACCAGCGCCGCTATAAAAACGATGCTCCCTTCGGCAAGCGTCCTGGTCGTCGCCTGCCCGCCCCGAGTGAAGGCAGCGGGTACGAATACCAACTGGCCGGTATTGAGTTTTTGCAGCACAGCTACGGCAGCCTGCCGAGCAGCCTGAATGGTGTCAGCACCGAAAAGATCAATACGTACCTCACCAATGCCGAAGTAAACGCCGTAATGCCGCCGCCTCCCCCGGCGCCCCCGGTTCCCGGGGGGCAGGGTCTGGTGCTAAACGTCCTGCCGGCAGTAGGTAACAACACCCCTGGTTTCACGATCAACAATGGCGGAGGAATTCAGCCCATCAACGCCCAATACGCAAATGTTGGCGGCGGCGGCAGCAGTGGCGGCAATGCCAACCCCGGCCTTCCGGGGCCTGGCCAGTACGCAGCCCAACTTGGCTACATCCCGCTGGTAGACTTTACGGAATGGATGACCTTCAAGGACTACGTTCTGTACCGGCAGCTGGTGGATGAAGGCGTTTTTGAACTGGCAGACCTGAGCGAGACGATGCCTGGTCAGAGCCTGGACCACGTCTTTAATCCGGACATCTACTGTGACGATGATGACCTGGACCTGCCGAACGACCCCGGGTATAACAATATGGACCCGGACTACAATTTTTACCGTCGGTACTACCTCCCCATTCGTGCCTACTTCCACCTGGAAGTCAACGACGGTTATTTCCCCTACCCGGCGCGGCCGGCGGGGGAAGGCTTCTTCAAGATTAATAATCAGCACTTCAACTACCAAACACCTTTACTCAATGACTAAGCTGATCCCTAACACCCCCACCATGCTCCTACCCCCATCCGTAGCAAGCGATCACCAGGACAAGGGCAAGCGCACGCGCCGACAAAGACGCGCGGAACGAGACGCCTACCCTACGCTGCATACGGGGGGGAACGCCGGCGTTCGGCGGACGAGTCAGGCCGCTGCGCGTCCGCCTCGGCCGACGAACTTTGGTCGCTGGGTTGTGCTTTCCCTGCTCTGCTGCCTTTGCCTGGCACCGGCGTTCGCGCCCGCCCAAACGCAGGATTCAACCCAGGCTCCGGGCCTCCGGCTGATTGCCCGCCCGCACGGTGATTCCATTACCCTGCGGTGGGCCCCGACGGACTACCTCACCTGGTCCGAAATCCGCCGTAACGGTGTCGTTCTGGAACGTCGCGTTTCGGGTACTGGTGACTGGGCTTCCGTCACCGGAGAACGGTTACTGGCCTACAGTGTCGAAGATTTCGAGACCTTTACCGATACGGATGATCCGCACATCGTGGCGGTAGCCGAAGCGATGTACGGAGAAGTCACTTACCCCGCCGAGATGCCCCAGGGTGCCATGGGGATGGCTAAGCTGAAACTGGACGAGCAGCAGCAACGCTTCTTCCTGGCGGCGGTCAATGCAGACCTTTCCGCAGCGGCGGCCCGCTCCCTCGGCTGGCGCTGGACGGATACGGGGCTGCAACCGGGTAAACCTTACGAATACCGCGTGCGGAGCCTGCCCGCGCCCGGTCAGACTACGGGCAAGTTCGTCAGTAACCGCCTGCGTTTGCGCTCCAACGACAACTTTGCCTTCGGCACCGTTTACGGGTTGGAGGCCAGGGAAGACGAGCTGAAAGTCACCCTGCGGTGGCCCGCTCACCCCAACGAGCGGCGGTTTCTCGCGTACTTTCTGGAGACCAGCGAAGACGGGCAGAATTTCAGCCGTACCACCGAGTGGCCCATTGTAAAAAGTGAACCTAATGCCGGAGAGGACTACTTCTCCCACGAGGTCACCCTGGCGGAGAATTACCGCCCCGTACACTACCGCCTGGTGGGGATCAATGCATTTGCGGAGCAAACGCCCCCCTGCCCGGCCATCATGGCGCAGGGCGTGGACAAGACGCCACCGCCGCCCCTGCCCTCCCTCCGGGCGGTAGATAATGACCGGGGTGGATTTGACCTGGAGTGGGCATTGCCCACAGCAACGGCCGCTGACGTGCAAGGCTACGCCGTCGTGCGCGGCATGGATTATAAAGGCCCTTTCCAGCCGATCCATGACCAATTGCTGCCGGTGGGCACC
>JAUIIF010000376.1 GCA_030431945.1 Bacteroidia bacterium
GGCTTTTGCCCGCACCAACCTTATCGAAACAATGGCGGATAAGGAGTACCAGGAGATGCCCGCCTGGTTTAAAAAATGGGAAGAGACCGGACTGATTGCCTGGAACGACAAAAATCAGGACGGAAGCATTCATTATGCTCCCGGAGCAGCCGTGGTCGGTAAGCCGATACTGGCAAAAGGGGACAACGGAGAGCCTTTGCGCGGGGAATACGGTCAGATATTGTTTGACAACGTGGCCACCGATACGGAGAACGAGGTTTACATCGACAATGACATCATGGTACTGGCGAATCCGGAAATAGCCGGGCTGCCCAATTGGGTCATTGCTTTGGTGGCCGCCGGGGGACTGGCGGCGGCCCTGAGTACGGCCGCAGGTTTGCTGCTGGTCATCTCTACGGCGTTGAGTCGGGACCTGCTCAGGATGCAATTCAAGCCCAACATGAGTGAAAAAGAAGAATTGTGGTGGGCACGGGGCGGAGCTGCCGGAGCCGTACTCATTGCGGCCTACTTCGGCGTAAACCCTCCCGGGTTTGTTGCCGCAACCGTCGCGCTGGCCTTTGGCCTGGCGGCGGCCAGTTTTTTCCCGGCCATTACCCTGGGTATTTTCGATAAGCGGATGAACCGGGAAGGGGCCATCTCCGGCATGGTCGTCGGTATTCTGCTTATGTTTGGCTACATGGCCGTTTATAAGCTTGGTTGGTTCGTGGCGGAAGTGCCGCCGAGTTCCAGCTGGTGGTTCGGGATTTCTCCCGAAGGTTTTGGTTCCGTAGCCATGGTGGTCAATCTGATCGTTTCCCTCGTGGTCAGCCGGATGACCGCCCCGCCGCCGCAGGCAGTTCAGGACATAGTGGAAGACATCCGGGTACCGCAGGGCGCCGGGGAGGCGCACGTCCACTAATTCCAGGTTAACCAGGCTTGCAGAGCACCTGCAAACCCGAGTCCGCCCGAATTATCCACTACGCTGTTTTAAGCCGGGGAGAACACGAATTTGCTCGTATTACCTCCCTGGCGGAGCTCCGAAGGCCTCTCCGCTATGGCAGGTGGTCCTTCGGCCCATTGGCACAGTTCTGATGTTTACGCGGTCAGTGTACCTTCTTGATTCACACCAACGGAGTTGGGGAGGACAGTCCCTGCAGCGCAAGGTTCATCCTTACCCACCGCAATTACCTGGCCAGTGTACGAGGCCGTTCCATCGGTTCTGAGGCGTATTTGCTACCGAATAAGTAAGCGGAGGTATGTTTTCAGCTTGCCGGGCCTTGCTTTCCAGGGCTTTTTCTTGCACCAGCGTCCCCGCCCGCCAAAACATTGCGGAAACGCAAAATGACTAAAGTCGGCTTCCCAGCACACGGCAAAAAACGCTAACTCCCTGTTATCAGGCAGTTTACGCCCCGCCGCAACCTATAAAAACACTATACTTTAATTTTTTAGCAGTATGAAAAACAAGGTAGCTGCAAAGGCTTGATTTTAAACCTTTTACCCACCCAACTGTAACGTATCCAGAGCCACTTCCCACATCTGTATAGCCATTGTATATAGCTTTACATTCAGGAGCAACTGGTAATTTTAAGTCGATTAAGCAAATATTATTGCTAAATCACCCCGATTTTCAGAATATCATTACTAATACTTGTCGATCATATGAAAACCTTGATTCTCCAGCTAGTGCTTGTTCTTTCGTTTGCCACCTTATCGGCCCAGGCGGATCGGGTAAGCGTCGTAGACAATGCGGACGGCATGAAACTAACCGTTAACGGTGAAGACTTCATGATCAATGGTATGAACTGGGACTACTTCCCGGTTGGCACCAATTATTCTTACAGTCTCTGGACCCAGCCCGATGACATTATCCGGGCGGCCCTGGACGAAGAGATGTCCTTACTAAAAAACATGGGCGTTAACGCCGTACGGATGTACACCGGGGTTCCCGCCAGGTGGATCACCTACATTTACGAGCGGTACGGCATCTACACCATGCTTAACCATTCCTTCGGGCGCTACGGGCTGACCATTGACGGTGGCTGGATGGCGAATACCGAATATTCTGATCCACGGGTAATTGAGTTCCTGATGCAGGAAGCGCAGGATTTAGCCCAGGGTTACAAGAACACGCCGGGGTTATTGATGTACCTGCTCGGTAACGAAAACAACTACGGTCTCTCGTGGGGAGGGGCCGAGACGGAAGACATCCCCCTGGAAGACCGGAAAACGACCATCCGGGCCCGGGCGATGTACAAACTGTTTAATAAGGCGGCCCTGGCGATGAAATCCATTGACCAGTCGCACCCGGTAGCCATGTGTAACGGTGACTTGCTGTACATGGACATTCTGGCCGAAGAGTGCCCGGATGTGGACATTTACGGCACCAACATGTACCGGGGGGTATCCTTTGGCGACGCTTTCGAGCGGGTAAGAAGGGAGTACGGCAAGCCGATTATGTTTACGGAATTCGGTGCTGACGCCTTCAATGCCCAATCCAACCAGGAAGACCAGTTGTCTCAGGCCATGTACATGGTCAGCAACTGGGAGGAGATTTACGCGAATGCCGCGGGCCTTGGCAAAGCCAATAACTCACTGGGCGGCTTTACCTTCCAATTCAGTGATGGCTGGTGGAAGTTCGGACAAACTGACAACCTGGACGTGCACGACAACAATGCCTCCTGGTCCAGTGGCGGTTACTTCCACGATTACGTAGAAGGCGAAAATAACATGAACGAGGAATGGTTTGGTATTGCGGCTAAAGGCCCGACCAACGAACGCGGCCTTTACAGCCTTTTCCCCCGTGCTGCCTACTACGCACTGAAGGAAGCGCACCAGTTCTCCCCCTACGCTCCTGGTGCGGATTTACAGCAACTGGAAAGGTATTTTGATGGCATCCAGCTGATGGATGCCGTGCTGAAAGCACGCGGAGACAAGGCGGCGATGGAAAGTGAGCGGGCCGGGAAAATTCAGTTAAGCAGGCTCAGTGCGGAGCTGACCACCTTCAATACGGGTGGCAGCCTGATCACGACGCCGGAAGACGACAACCCTCTTGATAACAATTTCCCCAATCAGCTTGGCTTTGACCACATGCAGTCCTTTTTTGTCGGGGTTTCTGCCAATCCGAACCCAAGTTTACGGGCCAACGTAGAGTTTAACATTCTTGGCAACGTAGCCCAGAACCCCATCAACGAGGTTTTCTACGAAAACCGGGGACGCCCCGTGACTTTCAACACGACCAACGGCCTGGTCACCCAGGCGGATGCCAACCGGGTAGCCTTGTATCGGGCCGACTTTGCCTGGACGCACGACAAATTTGACATGAACGGCTTTTACCGGACCGGCCATTACCACTGGCAGTACGAAGGTGACTTTTTCGGCTTGTATCCGGAAGCCAATTACGGCCCCAACATTGACATTTACAACGGCAATGCGCCCCTGGGGGTAGAGTTTGAGGGCAAGCAGGAGTTTGAAGGCCTGAGCCTGGCCATGGGCCCGGAACTCTGGTGGGGAGCCAACCCGGCCGTACTGGTTAAATACCAACGCGAGTTGATGGGTATGGAAGTAACCGGCCTGTTCCACGAAGACCTGGAGGAGCGGGGACAGACTGAAAGTTCCTTCGCCATCCCGCAACCGCGCACGAGACGGGCGACCATTCAAATTGAGAAAGAGCTCGGTCCTTTCGGCCTGCAGCTGGGTGGCATCTGGGGTGGTTCCCCGCTGATCGGCCGGGAGTTTCAGCTTACCGGAGGGGAAGACGGAGACCAGACCGTGTACAGGGACGAGATCAAATCATCGGACAACTGGGGCGGTAAGATTAAAATGACCTACTCCAAGGGAAGGATCAACTGGTACGGCCAGGCAGCGGCTATGGGCCTGGTGGCTAACGGCGGCGCGGACGCTACGCTTACCTTCACCGGCTGGAAACTTAAAGATAGCGGCAGCGGCAACCAGTACAACTTCCTGACCGGTTTCACCTACCTGGTTGGCGACCTGCAGATTGCGCCCAACTTCCTCTGGCAACGCCCGATCGAAGGGCCAATCCCCGGGGACGTAACCGCTCCCGGACGGCCGAGAAACATTCTCGCTGATCCTTTCTCCGTCCGGGCCAACCGGGAAACCGTAGCCGGGGAGATTCTATTTACCTACGACCCTACCCCCGCCACCTTCATGTACCAGTGGGACAATGACCGTGCGGAAGATGCCAAATTTGCGATGAGCGCAGGCTTTGTTTTCCGCCACCTCCCGACCACCCAGGATGCTGCGATCGGTATTTTACCGGACGGGCGGACCTTCTTCCCCTTCCCCGGCGCTGCTCCGGCAGCCGACCTGTGGGAAGTACACAGTCGGATTGTCTCTAAATCAAGCCCGGAACTCGGGGTGGTTGCCAATATTTACACGGGTACAGCCCAGGCTAACGGTAGTGACCCGCGCAAAATCCAGCGCTTCGGTACGGATGTCCGCCTGATCTACAAGCGCATGAAACTGGTTTCCGCCATTAAGTTTAACGACTGGGGACCTTTTGATTATCACCGTGACTTTAACCTAACCTTCCCGACCCAACTTTCTCTAGACCTTTCCACCACTCTGGGCACACCGAAATGGTTTGACCTGCCAGAGACGAAGATTGGCCTGATGGGCACTTTCCGAACGCTTGACCAGTTTTCTCCGCGGTACTGCCCAACGCGCACTGCGGCGGCAGACGGAAGCCTCGTCTGTGACCCTACGGCCATTGGCTTTGACAATGGAAACGAGTGGGAAATCCGCACTTACCTCCACGTCAACATCTTTAAGTAACCCTGGATAAAATCAATAATGATGACTAAGTTATTCAACAACTTTAGTAAGTTTCTTATCGTCGGCCTTCTCATTTTCTCCACCAGTTGTGAACGGGAATTTGATGACCTCGAGCCGGCTACCTTTCCAACCAACGCTGAGGTATTCATCGATGGCTTTACGGGAGGATTGAATTATGCCGCCTTTGGCGGCTCTGCGGTGACGGCTTTTGATA
>JAUIIF010000377.1 GCA_030431945.1 Bacteroidia bacterium
ACCGATGGTCGACCGGAGCAACTGCGGACAGCATCAGCATCAGCACCCCCGGGACTTATTGCCTGACCATCACCAACGAATGTACCCCGACCGTAGACTGCCGGGTGGTGCTTGCCGAAGACCCTGCCTTTGTACCTTTATTGCTGGAGCAAGCGGCAGACCAGGGCTGCGCAGGCGTCTTTTCCACCTATGACCTTAATCTGACGGGGGTGGTCAGGGAAGCCGCCGTAACCATTACGGCTGTGGGACCGGACGGTATCACTTCCCTCCTTTATGAAGAAACTTTTACGCAATCCGTTATCTCCATTCCTCAGTTTCCCGAGGATCGCGTGACGACCCTGAGCATTTCCGTTTCGACCGCTAACTGTACCGACCTTTTCTGGTCGCAGCAAATCGAGCCCTTTACCGACGAACGTTTCGCCCCGGAGCTGGAAGTAAGTTTTCCGGATGCCGCCTGTTCCGGGGAATTGTTTGTACTGGAGGTTACTAATTCCGGATCCCTGGACATCGCTGCGGTGCGCTGGCCGGATGGTAATACGGACAACCCGCGTACCCAGCCGGCCACCTTCGGGGAAAGCTATGCGGTGGAAGTACTCAGTGAGTGCGGAGAGACCGTAACCCTGGTGTACGGCGGAGAGGATATTGCTGAATTTTGTGATTGTATCCCCCAAATCCCGGAACTCATCACGCCGAACGGTGACGGCAGGAATGAGGTGTTTCGCTTATTTGCCAACTGCCCGGTTTCGGCCTTCACCCTCCTGATTTATAATCGGTGGGGACAGCCCGTATTTGAGACTACTGACCCGGAGCAAGGGTGGGACGGTTCGCTTAACGGCACGCCCCAAAATGCCGATACTTACCTTTACCGCATGGCTTTCCGTTTTCCCAATGCAGACGCTGTAGTGGTTAAGGAAGGTCAGTTTAGTTTGCTTAGATAGTCCAAGCAGGCCAAGGCCAGTTTACCGGCGTAATTTGTGTGCCTTTTCATTTCCACCAGCGGGTTAAAGACCACAATCCACCGGAACTGATGCGGTCACTACCGCAACGGCCAGGGCCAGACAGGAGGATAAAAATGAGTTGCACTTTGTCTGCCACCCCCCGGTGGTTCTCGACGGATGCTTTTTTCGCCTCCCGGCCTCAGGGAGGCTCGCTAACACCACAGTGTTGCCTGCGTTTGCTGCCTGGCGGGTTGAAAAGATCAATCCGTCAACTTTTTACCTCTGATGTCCGAAAGGATATGAACTTGTTAAACACTTGCTTATCATTGTTTACCCCAGGAAATTAAAGTTTTGCGTCAGCTGATTTTTCTAATTTTGCTTATCTGTTTTTTGCCCGTAACTGCGCAGGATACGCTGTACGTGGTGGACGAATTTGGCGAGTCACTTCCTTTTGCGAGTATTCGCTTGTCTCCGGATTCCACCTATGCTGGAATTGCGGATGAAGCAGGACGATTTGTTCTACCCCCCGGGTTGGCAGCGACTACTCAGATTGAGGTCACCTACCTGGGCTACCGCAGGCAACAGTTCAGCCTGGGCCAACTCAGGAGGCAGGACTATACCTGCCGGATGGAAGCCAGGAATGATACGACACTCAGCATGCCGACCATCATTGGTCGTCGTGATGAAGATGCGCAGAACCTACCTTATCAGTTAGAAAGTATTCACCGCAACGGCATTGCCCACGTCCAGAGCCTTACTACTGCAGACGCCCTGGCGGACCTGAGTGGTGTTTACGTCCAGAAGTCCCAATTTGGTGGTGGCAGCCCGGTCATCCGTGGTTTTGAGGCCAACCGTATTCTGCTGGTGGTCGATGGTGTGCGTATGAACAATGCCATTTTTCGGAACGGTCACCTGCAGAATGCGATAACGGTTGATCCGCTGGCACTGGAGCGGTTAGAACTTATCTACGGAGCGGGGGCTTTAGCTTACGGGAGCGACGCCATCGGAGGGGTGGTTCATTTCCGGACGCGGGAGCCGGGGTTTCTGGCGGTGGAAAAGGCGAATATGGAGCAGTCCATACCGGAAGCCCCCGTCTGGAAAAGTAACGGGGCACTTTCCTTCAGTTCCGCAGCCCGGCACTTTGGCCAGAGCCTCAGTCTGGAGTACCAGTCCGTGAACTTTGCCAGTCTTACCCTGCTCTCTGCCAACTTCACCTCGCACCTGCGCTCCGGCGCCCACCGTGACCCTCTTTACCCTGATTTTGGTAGCCGCCCCAACTATATCGAACGTCTCGACGGTACGGACCAGGTGGTTGACAACCCGGCGCCAAACCGGCAGATTGGCACCGCGTATGACCAGTACAATCTACTGCAGAAATTTCGCTTTCGACTAGGTGATCAACTGGAACTTTCCGCCAATTTCCAGTACTCCACGACCTCCGCCATTCCCCGTTACGATGCGCTTACCGAAACCCGCAACGGTCAGCTTCGCTGGGCGCGGTGGGATTACGGCCCCCAGACCCGGGCCCTGGGCAGCCTCCGGCTCAACGACCGTCGGCCAACTTCCCTGTACGATGTAGCCACGTATCAGCTTTCCCATCAGTTTGTGGAGGAAGACCGCCTGCAACGCCGCTTTAACGATCCCTTTGAGGAGAACAGCCTGGTGGATGTGAACGCTACCAACCTGCAAATCGACTACGTCAAGGATTTCACCTTCCTGCAACTACGCTACGGCCTTGATCTTCGCTACGACCAAGTCAGCAGTACCGCCTTTTTCCGCAATCTTACCACCGGCCAGGTGGCTACTCTCTCCCTTGCTACCCGCTACCCCAGCCAGGGAAGCAGCCTGAGCGGGGGCGGGCTGTACGCCGAAGCAACGCACGCCTTCAGCCGCTGGTGGCAGCTGCGGGGCGGCGTGCGCTACAGCAAACAACAACTCAGTGCCCGCTTCGGGGCAACGGACCCCGTGGAATGGCCAGCACGCTACCTGGAGGGCATCGATAATACCCAAGGGGCCCTCACTGCCGCTCTCGGCCTCCTCCATACCCAAGGCCCGCACCGCTGGCGAACGCTCCTGGCCCAGGGCTTCCGCGCTCCGAACGTAGATGACTTCGCCAAATTCAGGGAGAGCAATGGTTTCATTCAGGTGCCAAATCCAGCTTTACAGCCCGAGCGCTCCCTGACCCTGGAAACCGGCTACCGCTACCAATCACGTGCCGGAGGATTTGACGGAAGCCTGACGGCTTACCACACCTGGCTTGACCAGGCCATCATCCGCAGCAGCGGATGGCTGCCGGACGGTAGTTCCTCTTTCGTCAGCCGGGGAGATACGCTCTTTGCCCAGACTAACAGCAATGCTGAAAGTGCCCGCGTCTTCGGCATTGACCTGGAGGCTACCGTTGCCATCAGCGAGTACTGGAAAGTGGGGGCCGACGCTCACTGGCTGCGGGGCATACGGGAGCAGGGCGCGCCGGACGGCACTACGCTCACCCTGCCGCAGGATCACATCCCCCCACCCTACGGCAAGGCTTCGCTGAGTTGGGCGCGTAAGGCCTGGACCCTCTCGGCCGTCCTGCGCTACCAGCTGGCCAAAGCGCCGGCCGACTACGCCGTCGGCAGCATCGAACCCGGCCCCGACGGGTATGTTTTTGATCGCCTCGGCACGGCGGACAACCTCGAGCTGACCCCCCTGAATCCCGACGGAAGTTTTGCCGGCAGCCAGGCCTGGTGGACCCTCAACGGCTACGCCAGCTGGTCCATCAGCTCCCGCTGGGACCTGCGCCTGAAAGCAGAAAATTTGCTGGACCGGCACTACCGCACCTTCGCCAGCGGCGTCTCGGCCCCCGGCCTTAATCTTGGCCTCAGCATCTCCGGCCAACTTCTTTAGCAGGCCCGGAGACCAACGGCAGGTTCTGCCTCTTCCGTCTTTACGGGTAAAACCTTGTATGCGTTCAGCTTACCCACTAGCGATTCTGTTTCTTCTTCTCTGCTGCGCTTGCGAACCACAGCAAGGAGGTACCCGGATAAGGATACAAAATGCTGCTGCTGTTCCCTTGCAAAACGTCAGTTACTCCTTTGGCTTCAGCGAATCCGAGCGCTTTTTCGAACAAATTTCCCCGGGGCGTACCACCGGTTACCACCGCTTTGCTACTGCAGACCGCTGCAGTGGTTGGCGCCTTAAAGGTAGCTTTACCGATAGCACAGCCTTCCATTTTGGCCCTGCGTTGTGTGCCGTTGCCGAACCCCTTGCTCCCGGCAAATATTCCTTAGTGGTGCAACGGTTAACGGCCGTAGACAATGGCGTTGCCCGAACCGTTGTCCGTACAAAAATTGTGGAGGACTGACCGAGTTCTCACCAGCGCACAAAGCGCTACCTTTGCGGCCGGAAAACCAATACGCATGGCCAGCCATCGGACCTACAAGGTAAAAGAAGCTTTTTTCACCCTCCAGGGAGAAGGCGCCCAGGCCGGACGGGCCGCCGTATTCCTGCGTTTCACGGGCTGTAATTTATGGAGTGGGCGCGAGGAAGACCGCCACGCTGCGGTGTGTAAATTTTGTGATACGGACTTCATTGGAACCGACGGCACCAATGGTGGGCGCTACACGCTGGTGCAGTGTGGAGAACTCGTGCAAAGTCTGTGGCCGGGCGGTGGACGCCCCTACGTAGTCTGTACCGGCGGAGAGCCCCTGTTGCAACTGGACGAGCCATTAATTCAGGAATTACAGCGCCGGGGATTTGAAGTTGCCGTAGAAACCAACGGTACGCTCCCCGTACCGGCCAGTATTGACTGGGTATGCGTAAGCCCTAAAGCCAATGCCAACCTGATCGTACGCCAAGGCGATGAATTAAAACTGGTGTATCCACAATCCGAACCCGAAGCACACCCACAGTTATTCACCGACCTCGATTTCCGCCACTTTTTCCTCCAGCCCAAGGACGAAGCAGGCCATAACCACACCCCCGCCACCGTAGCCTACTGTCTGGCTCATCCCCAGTGGCGGGTCAGTTTGCAAACCCACAAGATCATGGGCATTGAATAGCAGACCGG
>JAUIIF010000378.1 GCA_030431945.1 Bacteroidia bacterium
GGTAAACTTTAAGCGCTCTGCTTCCTGCTTCGTTTGGAAGGCCCCCGCCCGTAATTTGTAGTAAGGCTTGGTGTGGACCCAATCAACGGGAACACTGGGGTAGTTTACCTTAAAGGAGTTTTCCACTGTTTCCAGCCGGGCCCGGTCGGTGGTCGCCAGAATCTGTACGCGCCAGCCATCAACCTTATTCTCTGCTTCATTTTCAGTAACGAAGAGCTCCATCAGCTCATCGATTCCGGCTTCCGGATTAATTGACACGGTCGCCTGTGCGGCGAGGGATCCGCCGCCACTGAGCAGCACGACAAAAAGGAAGAGAAACAGGTTACGGAGCATCACGCAGAGGTTTTACCGAATAAGGGCCAATCCGGAAGAGGTGCCGATTCGGTCTGCACCTGCTTCCACCAGGGCATTCGCACTACTTTTCGTCCGAATGCCGCCGCTGGCTTTAATTTTTATATCCGGGTGCAAGTTAGCGCGTAAATACCGAATGTCCTCAACGGTGGCTCCTCCTTTGGTTCCCGTAGAGGTTTTAACGAAATTCGGCTTGATCTCGTTGCAGATGGCGACGATCTTTTCGCGTTCGTCGTTGGTAAGTTCACTCATTTCAATAATGAGCTTGCTCACTTTACCACGGAGGCGCACGGTGGTGGCCACGGTAGCTAAATCGGTAGTGACGTAAGCCCAGTCTCCGGACTTTACGGCGGACAGATTGATAACGATGTCCAATTCATCGGCACCTTCATCCATTGCCCGTCTGATCTCCTGCACTTTAACGGCCGTTTCAGCGTATCCGTAAGGAAAGGCCACGACGGTGGCCAGCTTGACTTTAGTGCCCGCGAGGTTCTTTGCCGCACGGCCAACAAAAAACGGAGGGATGCAGACCGCCTGAAAAGCATTAGTAATGGCTTCGGAGCAGATTCTGTCAACAATGGCAACCGTACAATCCGGTGCCAGATAGGTATGATCTATCAGTTTGTTCAAGGGTTGATACTTAACATCCAGTGGTGTTCCGCAGGAAAGACAAGGTGAAATTTACGAGAGAGTTCAAGATTATCTGAAGTAGAAAGCAACCAGAAAATAAGCGGACAGGCAGCGGAGGAACGAAACTGGGAGATTAAACCGCTGCAAGCCGCCGCAATATACAGCGAGCCAGAGGCTTAATCTCCCATTTTCCGAATAAACCGTTGGGATAAAGACGAAGCTTTATTTTAGGGTACTATTTTCCGTGACAATGCTTGAATTTTTTTCCGCTGCCACAGGGGCAAGGGTCATTGCGTTTGGTCTTGGCACCTTCCCGCTGGAAAGTTTCCACTTTCTGGCGTTTACTTACTCCTTCGGCGGCCCGGCGGGCAGCCTGTTCTTCCTGGCTCCGGTTGGTGGTCGTTTTAGTGGTTTCCACCCGGCGGGGAGCGCGGGCCTCCTGCACATCCTCCGGTGCCTGAAGTACCAGATCGCCCTTAGCGAGGTAAGCGGTGGTCTTTTCATTGATCGTCCGCACCAGCCCTTCAAATAATTTGTAAGCCTCCATTTTATAGACCACCAGTGGGTCTTTCTGCTCAAAGGAAGCCAGGGAGGTAGACGTTTTGAGTTCGTCCATCGAGCGCAGGTGCTCCTTCCAGTGCTCATCAATGATGGCCAGGGTGACGGTTTGTTCGATGTCCGCAATAATACTGCGTCCGTTGGTCTCCAACGCTTTTTCGATGTCTGCCGTAATGGTCAGGGGGTGGGTACTACCATCGGTAAACGGAACAATGATGCGTTTGTAGCGTCCTGGTTGTTCTTCCTGTACCCGGCGGATTGTGGGCATGACCCGGTCCACCAACACCAGCATTTTTCGCTGGTAGAAGCTCTGGAATTCTTCGAGGAGCCTGTCCGCCAACGCATTGACGTCTCTGTTTTCGTTGAAATCAGGCGCTTGAATACTCGTTTCAAAACCCAGGTAGCGCAATACGTCGAGCCGGAAGTTGTCGTAGTCTGCCCGCTGTTTATTGACGTAGACAAGGTCATCGAGCAGGCCTTCGAACATCGTATTGAGGTCGAGGCTAAGCCGCTTACCACTCAGGGCGGTGTTCCGCTTGCGGTAGATGGCTTCCCGCTGGATATTCATAACGTCATCGTACTCGAGCAAGCGCTTACGGGTGCCGAAGCTGTTCTCCTCCACCTTTTTTTGAGCGTTTTCGATGGACTTTGTGACAATGCCCGCCTGAATGACGTCGCCTTCCTGGTGGCCGGCGCGGTCCATCCATTTAGCGATCCGTTCACTCTGGAAGTACCGCATCAGTTTGTCTTCCAGGCTGACGTAAAACTGGCTGGAACCGGGGTCTCCCTGGCGGCCGGAACGGCCGCGCAGCTGCCGGTCTACCCGCCGGCTATCGTGCCGTTCCGTACCGATGATGGCCAGGCCACCCGCTTCCTTCACCGCATCGCTGATCTTAATGTCCGTACCACGACCGGCCATGTTGGTGGCAATGGTCACTTTGCCCGGCCGACCAGCTTCCGCCACAATGTCTGCTTCGCGCTGGTGTTGTTTTGCGTTGAGGACGTTGTGGTCGATTCCCCGTGCCTGCAGCAACCGGCTTAGTTTTTCGCTGATTTCCACCGTGGTGGTACCTACCAGTACCGGCCGGCCGGCCTGGGTCAGCTCCTGCACGTCATTGATGACGGCATTGTATTTTTCCCGCTCCGTTTTGTAGATCAGGTCATTACGGTCATCGCGCTGGATGGGGCGGTTGGTTGGGATAACCACCACGTCCAGTTTATAAATGTCCCAGAATTCACCCGCTTCCGTTTCGGCAGTACCCGTCATCCCCGCCAGCTTGTGGTACATCCTGAAGTAATTCTGCAGGGTCACCGTGGCGTAAGTCTGCGTGATTTCCCCCACCTTGACGTTTTCCTTGGCCTCCAGGGCCTGGTGCAATCCGTCGCTGTAGCGGCGGCCTTCCATCATCCGGCCGGTTTGTTCATCAACAATTTTAACCTGCCCTTCCATGACTACGTATTCACTCTCCCGTTCGAAGAGGGTATACGCTTTCAACAATTGGTGGATGGCGTGCAAACGCTTTGATTTGACCCCAAAATCCTGAGAGATTTTGTTCTTGGCCAGGATTTTGTCCTCTTCACTCAGGTCGGTCCGCTTATCCACCTCGGCCATATCATCAGCCAGGTCGTTCATGATGAAAAATTGCGGATCATCGTTGTACTGCGAGAGAAAAGCGACGCCCTTCTCGGTCAGGTCAACCTGGCGGTTCTTTTCGTCGATGGAGAACAGGATTTCCGCATCAATCTCCCCCATCCGCTTATTGTTCTCCGCCATGTAGGTATTATCCGTTTTCTGGAGGAGTACCCGGACGCCTTCTTCGGATAAAAACTTGATGAGGGGCCGGCTCTTGGGCAAGGCGCGGTACGCCCGCAGGAGGGGAGGGCCTGCTTCACCTTCTTCCACCCCGATGTAGCCTTCTTTAAAGAGTCGCTTGGCTTCGGTGAGAAACTTGTTCGCCAGTTTCCGCTGTGCTTCCACCAGTACCTCAATGTTCGGCTTCAGCTCCTCGTAATCTTTGTCGTCCGCATTTCCCGTTACGGGGCCGGAGATGATAAGCGGGGTCCGGGCATCATCGATCAGGACCGAATCCACCTCGTCAATCATGGCATAATGCGGCTTTCCCTGTACTTTGTCGTCCTGCGATCGCACCATATTGTCGCGCAGGTAATCGAAGCCGAACTCATTGTTCGTACCGTAGGTAATGTCAGACCCGTAGGCCTCCCGCCGCTCGGGGCTGTGGGGGCGGAAGTAATCGATGCAGCTGATGCTGAGCTGCAGAAACTCCATGAGGGGCCCGATCCATTCGGCGTCCCGGCGGGCGAGGTAATCGTTAACGGTAATAACGTGGACCCCCTGGCCGCTCAACCCGTTCAGGTAAGCGGGAAGGGTGGCGACCAACGTCTTACCCTCACCGGTCTGCATCTCCGCAATCTTACCCTCGTGCAGGGCGATCCCCCCAATCAATTGTACGTCGTAGTGGACCATCTTCCACTCGATCTCGCCGCCGGCGGCAGTCCAGACGTTGTGGTAAATGGCTTCGTCTCCTTCGATCGTGAGGTGATCTTTCTTGGGATTGGCCGCCAGATCCCGATCCGCCTGAGTAGCGGTAACCCGCAGTTCTCCGTCTTCCGTCAGGCGACGGGCGGCCTCCTTGACCGTAGCAAAAGCTGCGGGCAGAATTTCCTTCAGGACCACCTCCAGCTCTTGGTCGCGCTGCTCCTTCAGGCTATCAACCTCTTTGTAGATATTATCCTTTTCCCGGAAATTCTCTTCCGCTTCCGCGGCAGCTTCCAGCTTAGCAATCTGAGCATCTATTTCGGATAAATGCTCCGCAATACGCTCCCGGAATTCATGCGTTCGGTTACGAAGTTCATCATTCGTCAGTGAAGAAAGACCCTCGTAAATGGTATTAATCTCTTCAACAATGGGCTGGTAGGCGGCAACGTCCCGGTCTTGTTTGGAACCGAACAGTTTGTTCAGGACTTTCTTAAACATAAATTGCTTCTTTAATAACGAATCCTTTGCACCTGCGGCCGCGCCGGATCATGCTCCGGATCATTACTGAAACGTAAGCCTGCTCCTCAATTAGTGGGCACCGGGCGGAAAAGTTCCGCATCGTTTTTTTCTTATCAGACCGCAAAGATACCGCAGCCGGTTGGTTGGTGGGCGAATAACGCGCCAGCGGTGTTCAGCCGACAATATGGCGGTCCAGTTAGAGAACGCCTGACAAAAGCGGGGGGTTCAAGGGAGCCCGAAGTGCCATACTTGCCGGAGGCCGGCAAGGGAGCCTCCCCGGGCAAAATCAGCTGGTGTGCAGGGCGCGGACGCAGGAGCGAACAAGGGTGCCGGGCAAGCCGGACAAAGAAAGCCCCCAACGGCAAGCAATGGGGGCCCTCCAAAAGGCTGCAAAAAATACGGCGATATTTTTGAGGTGCCCG
>JAUIIF010000379.1 GCA_030431945.1 Bacteroidia bacterium
ACTTTGGGTGGGGCATAGCGTAAGATTAACGGGTGGTAAGATACTGCAACGCCTGCTTTCCGGACGTACCGTTCCGGGAACGGCTACCCCGACCCCGCCTTTTACCTTTTTTGCCTGACTACCTTTCCCCGCCGCTAAAAACAGCACTTCATGCCCAGGATCAATTTCTTGCTACTACTCGCCCTGCTTCCGGTCTTGCTCGCGGCGCAACACCTCGAGCTTACCCCCGCCTACCCCACGGTAAGGCACGGAGCACGCGAACTCCCCCTGGCCTGGTTCGGGGGGCTCAATACGCCACAGACCCAGGCTGCTGACCTGGACGGCGACGGGGTAAATGACCTTTACTTTTTTGACAAAGCCGGTGAAATACACCTGGCCATGAAGGGTGATGGAAACGGGAACTACGAAGAGGCCCCGGAGTTAACGGCTTTCTTCCCGCCTGATATCACTGGCTGGATTATGCTGCGGGACTTCGACGACAACGGCGTGCCGGACATCTTCACCTACGCGGAGGTAATCGATGGGGTGCGGGTTTTTCGCGGCCACCGGCGGGGCGATGGGCTGCTGGAATTCGAACTGATCAATTTCGGCGGCGCGCTGCCCATCCTGTATTTTCCGTTCAGCGGTAACACCACCCCGCTTTTTGTCAGCAGCATCGACTATCCGGCCATAACGGACCTGGACGCCGACGGCGACCTTGACTTGCTGACTTTCTCCGTCAACGGCGGTTACGTAGAATATTATCAAAACCAAAGTGTGGAGCGTGGCTTCGGCCTCGATACCCTCATCTATACTTTGGAAAGCCAGTGCTGGGGGGGCTTTTACGAAAGCGGACTCACTACGAAGCTCGATCTGGCCGCGGGCCCGGACGATTGCTTCGACAACCTGACGGGCCCCACGGGCGGCGGACGGCCCAGGCACTCCGGCTCCACCATTACCGTCCTGGATTACGACGGGAACGGCCTGCCGGACGTAATGCTCGGGGATGTCTCCTTTGATCGTATTACCCTGGGCCTGAACAACGGCACCCGTACGCGCGCCTGGATCAGCGAACAGGACTCCTCCTGGAATGACCTGGGGACGGTGGTGGATATTGCTTCCTTTCCGGCAGCTTACCACGTTGATGTCGATCAGGATGGCGTCCGGGACATTATCGCCTCGCCTTCCGTCGTGCTGAACGGGGCGGACGTACGGGTAATGTGGTATTACCGCAATGAGGGCACCGAGGAAAACCCCGACTTCCGGTTTCAGGATGACCGGAAGTTGGTCCGCGACATGATTGACCTGGGAACGTCCGCCAACGTAACCGTTTTTGATGAAAACGCGGATGGTCGCCCCGACCTCGTCCTGGGCAACAACGATGAATATACGCCGGATAACGGACTGGACAGCCGGTTGCGATTATACCGCAACGTTACCCCGGAAGGGGGGGCGATCGCCTTTGAACTGGTCGATGAAGATTACCTGGGGATGTCGGCTTTCCAAACTACCGGCTGGGCCTTCGCCCCCACGTTCGGCGATCTGGACGATGACGGTGACCTGGATGTCGTGATCGGCAATCGGGACGGGAAATTATTCTACGGCGAGAATACTGCCGGACCCGGCAACCCGGCGGCCTTCGCCCAGCTGGTCTTTGCCTGGCAAGACCTGGATGCAGGTCAGTTCAGCAAACCATTTCTGGCGGATCTGGACCGGGACGGATTGCTCGATCTGCTGGTCGGCGGCTTTGACGGGCGCGTGCGTTTCTACCACAATATTGGAACACCGACCGAGCCGGCTTTTGCCAGCGACCCGGCGGCCCCCGGCAACCTGCTCCAGCTTGGTGGCTTTACCACCAACAAACCGGGCGTAAGTACGGGGCATCCCTCGCCCTGGGTCGTGCAAAATGCCGCCTATACCCTGATCCTGACCGGAAATCGTACGGGACAGCTGGAGGCTTACCGCTTTGGCATCGATTCGGCCTACACGGAAAATTATACCCTGCTCACGAAGGAGGTGGACAGCCTGGACCTTGGCGGCTTCTCCAACCCCGGGCTGGGGGATTTTGACGGTGACGGAAAGCTGGAATTCGTGATCGGTAACCAGCGGGGCGGCGTCAGCTTTTACCGCTCCAACCTGAACGTTGATGCAACGACTGCCTTGTTTGCCCCGCAACGGCCGCAGCTGGCCATTTCCGTCGTCCCGAACCCCGCCAGCGAACAACTGACGGTGGGGGGCTGGGGGACCGGCGAAGTGACGGAGCTGGCCTTGCTGGACGTTACCGGCCGGGTGCTGCGGACCCAGACGATTGAGCGGGCGCGGACGCAGGTGCAGTGGCGGTTGGAGGAGCTGGCGACCGGCGTCTACCTGGTCCGCGCCAGCGGACCGGGTGGGGTAGGGACGCAAAAGGTAGTCGTCCGCCGGTAACAAGAGTCGTTGCTACAGTTCGGGAGTAGTGTAGCCCCCGCCCCCCCCGCATCTCCTAACCCGCCGTACCTTCGCCTTCATGTTTCACCGTCTGTTGCTCGCTATTCTCTTATTCGCCCTCCCGGAGGTGCTTCCCGCTCAGGGAAGCCCCCTGCCAACTGATGAGTTGGACGGCTACGATTTGTTGCGCCGGCTCACGCTCCGCTACGGTTATTCCGGGTTTGAGCGCCCGGCTACTGACCTGAGCCTGCGGCCAACGGGCCGGGGCGGATTGGTCCGGCTGGCCAAAACCTACCGGGAGCTGCACGCCGCCGGGCTCAGTAAGGTAGACCGGTACCGCCTGGAACGTTTTTTTGCGGATAACAACGAATGGCTGGCGCTGCCGCCCTTTGCGGAAAGTGCCGATAATGATCCGGGGGCTTTCTGGCTGGGAGACGACTTTGCGCTCCAGTCCGCGGCCAGCCCGCTGCACGAAAAACGAGCACCGATAGCCAACTTGTTTTACCCCACGCCGGCCCACTTTCTGGAGGTAAACCGTCCGGACTTTTACCTGCGCCTCAACCCCATCATCGACCTGCGGTACGGTAAACAGCAGAACGACTCCGAAGACGCCTTCTTTAACCGGCGCGGCGTAAAACTCCGCGCGGGAATAGATGACCGGATCTTCCTCAACTTTGAGATCCTGGAAACGCAGGTCGGGTTGCCGGATTACGTACGTGCCTACCGGGACCGTTTCGGCAGCCTGCCGGGGGCCGGATTCATCAAAGCCTACAGTTTGGATCTGGTCAACGTCCGGCGAGGCGCAGACTATCTGAACGGTCAGGGGTACCTTTCGGCGGATCTTACGAAGCACGTCGGTGCCCGCCTGGGCTATGGTCGTCACTTTATCGGCGACGGGGAACGGTCGCTCCTGCTCTCTGATTTCAGCAACAATTACCCCTACCTGGAACTGAACTGGCGCATCTGGAAGTTTCATTACCGTAATCTCTTCGCCGAGCTTACTTCCGGCCCCCAGATGACGGTGCCCAGCGGGCAGCCGCTCTCCAAGAAGTACCTGGCCAGCCATCACCTGAGCATCAACCTGGGGAAACGATTCACCTTCGGCCTTTTCGAAGCAGTGGTGATGAACCGGGAAAACGGCTTTGACCTGGCTTACCTCAACCCCATCATACTGTACCGCACCATCGAGCAGAGTGTCGGTAGCCCGGACAATGCCATTGTGGGGGCAACGGCGCGCTACCGCGCGCCGTTCCGGGTGGAGATCTACGGACAGTTTGTCCTGGATGAATTCAAGTTTGATGAGTTGTTTATTGAGCGCCGGGGCTGGTGGGCCAATAAATTCGGCTATCAGTTGGGCGCACGGTATGCAGATGCTTTTGGCGTAGACCAGCTGGACGTGGTGGTGGAGCGTAACTTGGTCAGGCCGTACACCTACACACACCGCGACCTGAGCAACTACACCCACTTCGCGATGCCGCTGGCCCACCCGCTGGGGGCGAATTTCAAGGAAAACCTGCTGGGGATAGATTACCGTCCGCTGCCGCGGCTGCACCTGCGCAGCCGGCTGTACCTGATCGATCAGGGCGAAGGGACTGCAGAGCGGGTGGTTGGTGAAAACCTCAATCAACCACACATTTTGCGGGAAATGGACTTTGGCAACGAGACCGGCCAGGGGCTGAATTATACCAACACTTTGCTGTCGGTGACGGCAAGTTATGAACTGAAGCCCAACCTGTGGCTGGAAGGAATGTACCTGCGCAGGAATAAAGATTCAGTTGCTGCCAACCGGAACCTGGAAACCACCGTTGTCAATCTGGGCGTTCGGTGGAACACGCCACGTCAGCGCTACGAATTTTAGGCGGCAAAATTAAATTTGGAGTCCGTCTTTTTTATCCCCAACTTTGCTTTAGTTTAACCATTCATTGCACCTGCGTCCGCGCCCGTAATTTCACCACATTTACGGGCCTTGCAAACGGACGTTGTTGTTCATTACCCCCCCCTCCCGAACCAAATTCAAATTGAAAGCTCATGATTGCCACGCAAATTCCCGTCGAGAAAGTACAACAAAGCCGCCTCTCCACCGTGGATTGGGACAACCTGCCCTTCGGTAAGATTTTCAGTGACCACATGTTTGTCTCCGATTATAAGGACGGCGAATGGTCGAATGACCGGATTGTGCCGTTTGGTCACTTTACGATCCACCCCGCCAGCATGGTATTGCACTACGGTCAGGCCATCTTTGAAGGGATGAAGGCTAGTAAACTGGCTGATGGTACGCCCGTATTACTCAGTCCGGAGGACCACGCCAAGCGCCTGAACGCCAGCGCCCGCCGGATGATGATGGCAGAATTTCCGGAAGACCGTTTTGTGGAAGCCGTCAGCCAGTTGGTGTCCCTGGACAAAGGCTGGATTCCACCCGCAGAAGGGAGTGCCCTTTACCTGCGTCCCTACATGTTTTCAACGGACGAGTTCATTGGCGTACGCCCCAGCGAAACCTACCGCTTTTGCATTTTTACGGCGCCGGTAGGCCCTTACTACGCTAAGCCGGTCCGGCTGCTTGTGG
>JAUIIF010000380.1 GCA_030431945.1 Bacteroidia bacterium
CCCTTGCCTACCAGCTGCCGGCTGCTGCTTATCTTCGCAACCGAAAATTCTATCCATTAAAGTCGAATGATGAAATACAACTTGCTCTGGTGCTGCCTGCTATTGCTCAGCCCAATCCTGTCCGCTCAGCCTCAGCCAGCGACGAAGGCCGCCACGTTTGAAGATTATGCTGCTTTCCTGCAGGATGAAATTGTTGCCGAGCGAATTGCCGGTGCCGTTTCCCTGATTGTCAAGGACGGCAAAATCCTGCATCAGGATGCCTTTGGCTTAAGTGACCGGGAGGCAAGTGTGAAAATGGCTACGGACAACATTTTTCACCTGATGTCGATGACCAAGCCGATCATCTCAGTAGCCTTCATGACCCTCTACGAGGAAGGAAAGTTCAGTTTAGACGATCCGGTGAGCAAATACCTGCCGGGCTTTGATCAACTCAAGGTCGCTACGGACATTTCCCAGGGGAAGGCCAGTCCTACCGTCCCGGCAGCCAAGCCGGTGACCATCCGGCAAATCCTGTCCCATACTGCAGGCTTCGGCCACGGACTTTCCGGTTCCACGCTGGACAACGAGCTGGCCATGGCCCTGTATTATTCACCCCAGGAAAACATTGCCTCCCGCGTGCGGACGCTGACGGAAGTACCCATGCCCTTTCAGCCCGGAGAACGATGGTTCTACAGTGCCTCACCGGATGTCGTGGCCCTGCTCATCGAAAAATTTTCCGGCAAGACGGTCGCCGAGTTCTTGCAGGATCGGATTTTTGCACCACTTGGCATGCAGAATACCGGCTATAATATGACGGACGAGCAGGCTGCCCGTCTGCCGAAGCTGTACAAGGTCGCAGAGGGCAAACTGGTACAGGATACCAACCAAATGCCCGCAAACGGGCATACCGTTTATGGCGGTACCCACGGCCTGCTTTCTACTGCGGCGGACTACGGTAAATTCTGCCAAATGCTGCTCGATGGCGGCCAGGCAAACGGTCATCGGATCATCAAGGAAGAAACCCTGCAATTGATGACGCAGTCACAGATTGGCGAACTGACCTACGCCCCCGGCGAAACGTTTGGTCTTGGTTTTGCGATTACGACAGATTTACCCGAAGATGGTCTCAGCAGTGTGGGCCGCTACTACTGGAGCGGCGCCTATTCTACTTTCTTTTTCGTTGACCCGGCTAATGACCTTTACGCCATCTTACTTACTCAGACATCCCCCTACACCGGTAAGTACGGCGATGCGCTGCGGAAATGGGTGTACCGGGTGATTAAATAGGCAAGGGCGCGGACGGTACCATGAATTTGCCTAAGTCGGAGTGACTTGGGGATAAGCTCAGCGACGCAGGCCGTAAGAACGTCTTTCCCCTGTGCCCAGGTCGATAACCTCCATCCGGTAGTCGCCGGAGGGGAGGTGGTAGACGGGGAGTTGGTCTAACTGCCGGCCTACGGGAAAGTGGTAAATTAGTTTGTCATCGCGGTACAGGTTAAGCAGCTTTTCCGTGCTTTGTAGTCGTAAGTAAAGGTGTTCCCGCTCCCGGGCATCGAAAAATGGCAGGCGGTCTTCGGCGGTGGTAAAGTCGGCTTCTGAGAGGTCGTGTCCACGCTGGGCGATCCGGATCTTGATGTCCTGGTTGTCCGGGCCAATGAAGTGGAGGTGCTGCTGACTGACGCCGGGCGTCAGGGTAGTGGTAAAGGAAACAGACTGGGCTCCAGCCGGGAAAGAGGAGGGCATTTCGTGGAGATTGATGTTCCTGGGAGCCTCTTTCAGCACCAGCTGAATGGCTTCTTCACCGGTAATCCATAAGTGTATGGTTGCTTCCTTGGTATCCCCAACGTGCCCGGCAACGTTTACTACATCCTGAGCGGCGATGAGGGGCCCGAAGTGCTGAAATTTATTTGGTGGTCCGTCAGCCGGCTTCGCGTAGGCCGGTGCTGCCTGACCCCGCTTACCTCCGTAAAGCAGGATTTCCGCGGGGTCGAGGTCTTCGACCATTTTGGTTTCGGATAAAGTTCCCCGTTCGTCGAAGAAGCTGATACTATCTAATTGCCAGAACGTTTGGATCGCCGCACCTCCCGAAATTCCCCGCTGAAACCGCTCGGCCTTGGTCATGGCAGCTGACTGGCCCTGGCTTTGGTGCAGGATATAACTGATCGATCCCCAGCGGGAAAAGCTTGTATCCTGTTTAGTTTGGGCGCTGACGAAGGAGGATAACAGCAAAAGGGGGATCAGGAATTTTTTCATGCCGGTGTTTTTTTTCTAAGATGCGTATTAGCAGGGGATTGACGGACGAAGGCAACTGAAGTATGCCTAAGAAAGGTAACACATATTTCTAAGATGACGGATAAACGTTTCTTTTCTGGAGGTAGGGCAAGGGGCGGCGAGCGATTGCCAATAGTCGGACAACTTCAGGAGCAGGTCAGATTTTTCCGTTCGCGTTCGTCACTCGTCGAGCCCTGATCTGCATTCATCCCTAATATTTCTTTACGGCGGGTTAATGCTGCTCATTTGTCCTGAACTTGCACCTGCGGCCGCGCCAAAGAAGGCTGATTAATAGATATCTTAGCTGTGCCGGCAGTACTTTGCTTACCTCGTTATTTACGTTTATCAATTATTAGCTATGCTCTCTGATCTTTGGAATGCCACCCTGAAGGGGGTGAATGACCTGGCCGGAACCGTCAGCGACGGAGCGAAGGAAAAAACCTTGCAGTTGATGGAGGATTGGTTGGAAATCTTTCCCCAGCTAGCGGAGTATGGTCTGGAAATCACCAGTTTTTCGATGGGCCTGGCCCTCAGTCCTTCGCTGAACGTAGAACTGCTGGGGAGTCATGAGAACTGGTCGGACGCCGCAATTGCGGAGCGGCTGGCAGCGCATAAAGGCGAAACGGCAATAACGATGGTACTTTCTACGATCAGGACTGCCTACCGCTTGCAGCGACAAACCAAGGCTCCGCTAAAAGACCCTCTGATTTTGAAAATAACGGTAAAAATCACGCCAGAGGTGCGGGTGGTTTTGGGGCTGCCGCTGGTGGAGGAATAATGATCGTGACCGTTCGCAATGGACACGGGGCCCAAACGTTAGAATAGCGACAGGATCCTTCCGCTGTGGCGAGGATTCCCTGCCTGAAACAATTACCTTTGTACCATGCGACATTTTTTTTTCATCCTGGCTTTTACCGGGCTGTTCCTTACGGGTGCCTGTAAGGAAGAAGTAGCCCCGCCCGTGGACATTACGGCGGATCTGGCGTACTTCCCCCTTGAATTAGACCAGCCCCTGTTTTACGAAATGGACAGTATCGTCCTCTTTAACACGACCGCCGGGGTGGTTTATGATACCAGCCGCCTGGAAGTCCGGGAAACCCTGGTGGAGCGTTTTGAGACGCCTGATGGAACCATTAATTACCGGGGAGAGCGCTGGGACCGCCCACGGGCAGGAGGAGACTGGCGTTTTCGTCAGACGTTCACCGTGCGCCGGTCCAATTCCGCCGCCTTTCGCACCGAGGATAACCTGACCTTTACCAAGCTGACCTTTCCCCTCAGAACCGGAAAACGATGGGATGGTAATGTAGCCTTCGATGATCGCCGGGAATTCGTAGTTGGAGGGGAGTTTCTGGACGTCTTTTTTGGCTGGGATTATCAGTACCTGGAAACAGCAGCTCCGGTAACCCTGACGACGGGCCTGACCTTTAATGAAAGTGTGCTGGTACAGCAGGCAGAAACGGATAATTTAATTGACCGTCGGGTTGCCTATGAGCGCTATGCTCCGGGGGTCGGGCTGGTCGAACGCTTCCTGGATGCCCGCCATACGCAGTGCCGCGTCTGCTGTGGAAATGATACCGGAGCCTGTCTGGATCTTTCCTGGGATGAAAAGTCAGAAAAAGGATTCATCATCCGGCAAACGTTGGTTCGCCAGTAAGCAGCGTTAGCATCCGCTACCCGACATCCTGTAAGCATTAACCGATATCCCTTATGAACCTTGTAGAAATTGGCTTCACCGGCAAACCCCACGGCCTGAAGGGAGAGCTGAAACTCCGCATTCTGGAATTTTACGAAGAGGACCTGCTGAAGGCCCAATCCATGCTGATCGGTGATCCGGCAGTACCTTATTTTGCGGAATACCTGCGGGGCGGCGGCGCCCTTATTGGCAAGCTGGAGGGGCTGGACTCCCGGGAAGCCGTCCAGCCACTCAGTAACAAGCCCGTCTGGTTGCTGGAATCGCAGGTGACGGAGATTGCCGGAGATGCGGAAGCGACCCCCTGGGATCCGTTTATTGGCTGGACCATCGAAGCTGCCAGTTACCCCGTCCTGGGGCCGATCACCGGCATCATGGACATGCCGGAACACTACCTTGCGGAACTACAACACGAGGGTAAGAGCGTCCTGATTCCTCTGCACGAGGAACTGGTGGTTGCCGTGAAGGAGCACGATCAGGTATTGGAAATGGACTTGCCGGAAGGTCTGCTCGACCTGGGATAGGCGGGCCGTCAGCAATCAGTTGGCTGGAACCTTACTTTATGATCACCCGCCCCGTCTGGACACCGCTGGCATTCTGCACCTGGAATAGGTAAACGCCGGCGGGCAGGTCTGAAACGGTAAACCGCATGGCTGCGGGCCCCTGACTGGTGGAGAACTCCGTAGCCCGAACTTCCTGGCCGTTTGGTGAAAGTAAACGGACGGTGTACTGACCGGAAACCGGTGCTGCAAAGTTGATGGACAATTCCTCCACGGCAGGATTGGGGAATGCGCTGGCGGAGAAGTCGACGGTACGCGTACGGGTAGCGACTGCCGGTTCACGGTCAATAATGGCCCCCATGCGCATTTCAAGGTCGAGCATGTTCCAGCTGTCGTAAATGGTGGAGAATACTTCGTTGCCGTCTGTATCGAGGAACACGTCGAAAGCATTCCGGCCGCTTCCGCAACCTGACGGCGTTGAAATAATGCCGATGTCTCCGAGTGGTTGCCGGTAAACGTTGATAAAGTC
>JAUIIF010000381.1 GCA_030431945.1 Bacteroidia bacterium
CGCACCGGTCCAGTACCTTGGCCTGCCGGCCCGGGAAATGCGCTACCTATACAACTGGAATGCCCCCATCATTTGGTCAAAACACGAACCCAACACCTACTACCACGCAGCCCAATACCTGCTGCGCACCCGTGACCTGGGAGTGACCTGGGAAGAAGTCTCTCCGGATTTAACCCGCAACCAGGATGATAAGCAGGGCAACGGTGGAGGACCTTACACGAACGAAGCCGTAGGAGCTGAAAACTACGGTACCATCAGCTACGTCGTCGAATCCCCCCACGAAGCCGGTGTTATCTGGACGGGTAGCGACGATGGCCTGGTACACCTTACCCAGGACGGGGCGAAATCGTGGAAAAATGTAACTCCGACCGGGCTTAAAGAGTGCCTCATCAACGCCATTGAGGTATCTCCCCACGATCCGGCAACTGCTTACATTGCCACTACACGGTATAAGTTCAATGACCACCGTCCCGGACTCTACGTTACCCGAAATTACGGCAAGACCTGGACAAACATCAGTTCCGGCATCCCGGAGGGCGCCTTCACCCGCGTTATCCGCGAAGACGAAAAGCGGAAAGACCTGCTGTACGCAGGTACCGAAACCGGACTTTATGTCTCCTGGGACGCGGGCGCCACCTGGACCTCCCTGCAGCGCAACCTGCCCGTCACCCCCATTACCGATCTTATGGTCCGTCACGGTGACCTCATCATCGCTACTGCCGGCCGCGGTTTTTGGATCCTGGATGATTTGCAACTGCTCGCCGATTATCAGCCCGGCCAGGATAAGCTTCATGCCTACCAGCCCGAAGACGCGCTTTTGCTCGGTGGCTACAGTCCGCTGAATGGCAACACGGCTGAATTCGATGGCATGAATTCCCTGGAGGGGGTCAATCCAGCCTCTGGGGTCGTCGCTTATTATCACGTACCGGAAAATAAGGACAGTAACGACCTGATCCTGGACATCCTGAACGATCAGGGGCAAATTGTCCGTACCTACTCTTCCGCTCCCGCATCGTTCGAGGAGTGGGATGGCGGCCCTTCCGCTCCGACCTCCCTGCCTGCGGAAAACGGACTTAACCGTTTCGTATGGGACTTACGCCATGAGCCCCTGCGCGGCGTAGAGGGAGTATACATAGAAGGCAGTTACCGTGGCCATAAGGTTCCCCCAGGCAAGTACACCCTCCGCTTTCGTCAGGGCCAGGCCAGCGCCGAAACGACGGTCAATGTTTTACCCAATCCAATGATCGACATCGACGCTGCAGATTACCTGGCGTACGATGTCTACCTGACTAAAATGGCCGCTGAAATTAATGCCATGCATGACTTAGTCAACAATCTGGCAAAGACCGCCGGGCAGCTGCAGGAAGTTTTGGCTGATCTGCCAGCAACAACCGCTAATGCTTCCATCCGGGCAAAAGCAGCCGGAATATTAGCACGCCTCAAAGCCTGGGACAGTACAATGGTACAGAGAAAAGCTAAAGCATATGACGACGTGGAAAATTACGTCAACGGCTTTACGGCCGACTACCTTTTCCTTAAAAACCAGACCGAGCATGACTTGCCCGTTATTACCCAGCCTTCACGCGAGCGGCTGCAGGAGCTGGACGAAGCATGGAAAAGACAGGAAGATGCCGCCCGGATCCTGCTAAACCAGGAAGTAGAGGCCCTCAATCAGGAGCTGATGAAACTGGGGGTCGGGGCCATTCGGGTAAAAACGAAAGGAGGCGTATAGTCGCCACCAAACCGCCCGGCAAGATCGGCGCGCGCCCTGGGCGTCATTACTCCAGAATCCGGAATGTCGTCCGCCGGTTTCGCTGGTGCTGTTCTTCGGTACACCGTTCACAAAGACAATCCTCAATTGGCTGATCCTTACCGTATCCCTGCGCGGTCAGCCGGTCCTGGCTGATTCCCTGATTGACCAGGTAATCGACCGCCGCCTGGGCACGGTTTTGGCTCAGGGTCTGGTTGAGGCCAGCCCGACCACGACAATCGGTGTGTGACCCTAATTCTATGCTGATCTCCGGATTACGTTTCAGTAATGCCGTCAGATTATCAAGCGTAGGCTTAGCATCCTCGCGAATAAAGTATTCGTTGAAGTCGTAGTAAATATTATTCAGGACAATCTCCTGATTCCGGAAAATTTTCTCCAGTTCTAACTCCAGTTCGTACCGTTGCTCCGGTGCTTCCGGGTCCTTGGGCAGGTTCCTGCTGCTAAACCGCTCCTCTGCCGCCAGGTACTCAGCGCGCTCAGCACGGAATTGATAGTTTTGATCATCCACCAGGACCAGGCTTAAGCGGCCGTTCTCGTCCGTATTGACGGTCCGGGACTGTTCCCCGATGCTGGCAATAACGGCCGCGTTCGGCACGGGCCTTACGCCCAGTACCCGGCTTTTCGGATTAGTGGGGTCTTCGTAAATTTTTTCGACGACCGTCACGTCAAGAATATTCTTGTAAGTAATGGGCGTGGGGTCGGGCGGCGGCGGGGGAAGAACACGCTTTGTGTAAGCGTAAATATCATCACTACCGGCACCTCCCGGGCGGGAACTGCTGAAATAGCCCAACATTTTGGCTGTTGGTCCGCTCCCCTCCCGGCTAACGATGGTAAAACCAAAATCATCCGCTCCACTGTTAACCGGAATGCGCAGGTTTTTAGGGGCGGTATACCGGCCGTTACTCAGGGGGTAGGTACGAAAAATATCCAGTCCGCCCATGCCTTCCAGTCCGTCGCTGCTAAAGTACAGGGTATCGGCATCCAGGCTGGGAAACTGTTCGTTGCCCTGAGTATTGATGGCCCGGTTCATCAAGATCGGATCGCCCCAGGAGCCATCTTCCTTGCGGTCAGCTACGTAAATGTCATAACCTCCCCATCCGTCTTCCAGTAAAGCACTGAAAAATAAGCGCTTGCCGTCAGCCGTAAGCGCCGGGTGCATATAGTTTGCTCCGGGCTTAACGAAGGAGAGTGGTTGGGCGGGCGACCAGCCTTGTCCTACCCGCTCAGAGCGATAAAGACCGCAATAGGCGTCTTCGCGCTTACCGGGTGAAGAACAGCGGGTAAAAATCATTTCCTGGCCATCGGTACTGAAAGTAGGAGTTCCCTCGTGATCTGCAGTGTTGATGCGGTCATCAAAAGCATCCACGGCCAGCTTTCCTTCCAGATCGACCGTAAAGAGATCGGTAAAGCCCCGGCCCGTCCAGTTAAACGTTTCTTCCCCCGCCGCCGCCGCACGGTCGCTGGTGAAAATCAACCGGTCCTGGTAAGCTACGGGAGCATAATCCGCCTGCCGGCTGTTGAAGGCCGCAGCCGTCACGACGAACTCCCTTTCCTTACCTGCCTTCTCTTCTTCGAGCCATTGCTGGGCCATTTCCGCCCCACTGATGTCTTTGCGAAACTCATACTTAGAGCCTATTTCAAAGCCTAAATCCGTGAAAACCTTAATTGCTTCCTCGTACCGTTCCAGGCGTTTCAGGGCTGCGGCTTTTTCCCGCAGGGCATCCGGGCCGGCATTGTTATCGTAAGCCAACTGAAACCAGGAAATGGCCTGCTCATCCTGCCCGGTTTCCCGGAGGGACAGCCCCAGGTTCATGGCAATTTCTCCCTTTTCCTTTCTTGACTTGGCTTTCTTGTATTCCCGCTGCAACATCGGCACAGCTACGTCGTACTGCTTCCGGTCTACAGCAGTGGCGCCATCCGTAATTTTCGCGGTATAGGTACAGGCAGTGAACAGCGTTAACAGGAGCAAGATGGCTAAATGGCGCATAGGCTATGGCTTTATGGGAAAACGGGTGGGGAAAAGCTTTGTTGTCAACTGATGCCGGCGGAACTAAAATTGCACCACAGGCGACGAATTTATTGTTGGTAAAAGGCAAATTAGGCGTTGGGTTGCCGCCAGGTGGCTCTCCCATCATTACCCCGGCAAGTATCGCCTATTTACGTAAGCAGTTTGCTGCAGAGCAGCCTTTTTGTCCAGCAGATGTAGTGGCGCGGCCGCTGGTGCAAGGGAAATAACGTTAGCCGGCCTCGTGGTTACTCCCCGCGGCTTCGTCCAGCACCTGCCGGGCGATCAGCAGCGGGTCAGCAGCACGCGCCATGATGGTTTTGACGACCCGGGCATTCCTGCGTTCTCCGTAGTGGGCGTAAGCTTTGTCATAGTACACCAGCGCTACCCCGGCGGCCGTCGCAAAGTCGTTTTCTTCGAGTGCCCGCAAGGCAGTGTTCAGGTGTTGGCCGCCCAGACGTTTTTTAATCCGGGAGAATGCCGCGATCAGGTCCTCTTTAGGATACTTTGCATAGTTGGTCACCAAGTGATTGATCCGCCATTCCAGTGGCTGCTCGAGGGTATACACCGGAGCTGCCGTCAGGCGGTCGTAGAATTCATCGGGCATGTAGACGGTACCGATCATACGGCTTTCATCCTCCAACCAGATGGTTTCTCCTTCCGGGATGGTCCGGAGTGCCGCAAAGAGGTCATTTTCAAACGTTTCGGTTGTAGGCTGGGGGGCTTCCCCCAGTGCACCAAAAGAAGATCCTTTGTGGTTGGCCAGCCCTTCCAGATCAACCACCCAGGCGCCCAGCGCCTGCATGGCCAGCAAGATCGGGGTTTTACCGGAGCCCGTTGGCCCGCTCAAGACCCGAAAATGGTGCCTTTCCTCCTTCAGGTAATTGCGGATATACTTGCGCGAAGCCTTGTAGCCACCGGCCAGTTTTACCAGTTCAAAGCCCGCCTGCTCCAGCAACCAACCGACACTCCCGCTGCGCTGCCCGCCCCGCCAACAATAAATCGCCACTTTATTTCCCGGCGCTAAGCGCCGGGCTTCTTCCACCAACCAACGCATTTTGCTGCCGGCAATGTCCAGCCCTTCCAGTAAAGCTGCATCGGGGCTATCCTGCTTGTACAACGTCCCGACTGCAGACCGCTCCTCATCCGTAAATAATGGCAGACTCAGGGCGGC
>JAUIIF010000382.1 GCA_030431945.1 Bacteroidia bacterium
ATGAAGTCACCAATCGCCGCCGTGAATTCACCGGAAAACGCGAGGTTGTAGACCCGGCAAACACCGGCGCCGGCGCCCTCGAAGTCGACTACGTTTCCTTCAGGCAGGCCAATAATTTCGTTGTTGTCGTCAGTAACGATGAGACGGCTGTTGGCGCCGATAACGTCGGTCGTGCTGAAGGTCACTTCATCGGCGTTGCCGTCACCGGGGCAAGTGGTCAGCTCGGTGGCTCCGTCTGCCGTAGTAATCGCACCACCGTTGGTTTCGATGCGCTCGACGGTGATGAAGTTGTTCGACAGGCCGATGCCGCAGCCGATGACGTCCGTCAGGGCACTGACGTTGTCTCCGGGGCCCACGGTAATGGGGTCCGGGCTGGCGAAGGCATAGACGTTGCACGTTCCCGGAATGCCGGCATTGTTAAAGTCAATCTCGCCGGTGGTGTTGAGGGCGTGGATGACCCCGTCGCTGTCGGTAACGATGTAAGTCACATTATTGGCGGGGGAAGAAAAGGAGAGTACATCGGGTTCTTCGTCCAGGCAGATGGCGTAGCTGTCTTGCTCGGATTCGATGATGACGTCACCGGAGGAGCTGTTGTTGATCGTAACGAAGTTGGTGGTCAGGCCGGCACAGGGAGCGGAGAGCTCGGTGGTCGTGAAGTTGTCACCGACACCAGCCGTGAAACGTCCGTAATTGGAAAAAGCGTAGACCCGGAGGACGCCGGTGGGCAGTAAATCGAAGTTGATGAAGTTGCTGAAGCCGATGGAAAGGATAATGTCGTTTTCATCCACCACGAAATAGGCAAAAGCCTGGCGGAAGGGCAGGACCTGGAAACGAATTCGGTCCATGATCTCATCATCCGTACAAGTATTTAATTCGGTGTCGCCACTAAAGGCGATGCTGATCACCCCGTCGTCCTGGCAGGGTCGCCGGTCACCGGGGCCTTGTGCCAATAGTTGATTAGTCGTAAAGAGGAAAATCGAAACTAAGAGTAGGTGAGAAACGAGGTCGTAGAAATTCTTGTGCATAACAGTAGTTTTGAGATGATGAAATTGATCGTAGACAGCATCACCTCCAGCGTGAGATTATTTGGTAAATTTAGTGAATTGCGACCGATCACAATAAATTTTATATGTCAGGCATTAAGATAGCGGTATTTTGCTGCCGCATTTAACGTTTTTGGCGCGACCGCAGGGTGCAAAAATAGGGTAGTAACAGCAGTGTCTGTCTCTTTCCGCCGGCTCTTTTATCCTTTTCCCGGCACCTGCGCCTGCGCCTGAAAAATGTTTAATTGGCGAAAATCGTACCAGGAACCCACTGCGCCTACCGTTGCCCGCCACCGCCGCCCCGATCCCTAAAAGGTAACCGAATACGCTTCCCCGCCTGGAGGAAGCGGAGCCTTTTACCCTTATTTTTACGTGTTGTATTTGCTATTCTGAACGAGTGCCCTTTTCCCAAAAACAAAAATTTGCGTCCACTACTATTTCTACTTCCTTACCTGGTTCTGCCAGGCTTGTTCCCTGCGCTGCTCGCCGGGCAGGGACTTACACTTGACCCCGATTACGACGCGCAGCGCCTGGTCCGGGAAGTATTCGCCTCCGGCGAATGTGAGACCATTTTTAACATTCGGGCCATCGGGAGTAACCCTGAAGGGATCGGTTATTTTGCCGGTCCGGATTCCATCGTGGGGTTCGGCAGGGGCATTATTCTTTCCAGCGGGCGCATCGTTGATGCGGCGGGGCCGAATGACGATACCAACGTCGGTAGTGAACTGGCCGGCGTCACCCCCGATGCTGACCTGTCCATTGCGAGTACCGGAACCATTTTTGACCGCAGTGGCCTAGAGTTCGATTTCATCCCCCTGCAACCTACGGTGACTTTCCGCTACGTTTTTGCTTCGGAGGAGTACTGTGAATTCGTTGACGCTGCCTTTAACGACATTTTCGGCTTTTTCATCAGCGGGCCCGGCCTGAGCGGCCCCTACAGCAACGGTGCCGTTAACATCGCCACGGTGCCGGGGACGACCCAGGCGGTAAGTATCAATAATGTCAACTATGCCACCAACGCAAATTTTTACCTCGATAATGAGTTTCCCAGCGTACGGGGTATTGCGAACTGTGGCGGAGCGCCCACTACCGGGCCCCGTTTCTCCACCATTGAATATGATGGGCAAACGGTCATCCTTACGGCCACGGTCAGCCTGCAAACTTGCCAGACCTACCATATTCGCCTGGTGGTGGCGGACGTGGAGGACAGTGACCTGGACTCCGCCGTTTTTCTGGAAGCGGGCAGCTTTGACCTGGGGGGAAGTGTTAACCTGGCCGGAGAAGGAGGAGATACCCTGAATGCCCCTACCGTCTTCGAGGGGTGTACCCCGACGAACTTTCGGGTACAGCGTGGGCCGGAAAGTAATCCTGATCGCCCGCAAACGATCGCCTACCGAATCGGCGCCAACTCTACGGCGACCGAAGGGACTGATTTTACGGCGGGAAGTGGAGAAGTGACCATCCCGGCCGGCGCTATGTTTGCTGAAATCCCGATTGTCGCTTTTGCGGATGGCGTAACGGAAGGCCCCGAGAACGCCTGGCTTTATCTCGATATTCCGTGTGCCTGTTACACGGACTCCATCGAACTGATCATTAATGAGCCGCCTCTGCTGGAGGTCGGACTGGAGGAAGCCTACTACTGCCCGAATGAAACGGCTACTCTCCAACCGGAAGTGGTGGGTGGGGTACCTCCGCTGCGTTACCAGTGGAGTTTCGGCAGTACCGAGCCGGCGCCGGAACTGACGCCGCCCCTGCCAACGTCGATTGACCTGACCGTTACCGATGCCTGCGGCCAGGTCGTGAACCGAAGTATTGCGACCTTCAGCAGCGAACCGCCAGGGCTAAGCCTGCCGGTGCAGGACTTAAGGGCCTGCCGGGGCGAAGCCCAGGAAATCATGCTGGATTTAACCGGCGCGGCGCCCATCACGGTAACCTACCAGGTGAACGGCGGCCCGTTTGAAACCCGGGCCTTTGCGGCCGCTGGCCGGCAGCGCTGGCCGATTGACCGCGGAGGAAATTATCGGATCGTTTCCGTAGAGGACCGGGCCTGCCGGATTATCATCGATGAAACCATCCGCGCTGATTTTTTTGAGCCGGCCATTAATCCGCGCCTGACGAATCCTTCCTGTGCCGGACGTGACGATGGCGCCATTTCCGTGACGCACCTGCCCACGGTTCCGCCGTATCAGTACGATTGGACGGGCGTCAGCCCGGTCGGGCTGGAAGTCAATAATCTGCCCGCAGGCAATTATTCACTACGGGTTACCGATGCACTTGGTTGCAGCAGCGAACGCATGCTCAACCTCCGTAGTCCAGACCCGCTGACGCCCGTGGAAATTACCTGTACGGAAGTACAGCGACCACCGCTGATGCCGGCCGCCGGTGGCGGGCGCCCCCCGTACAGCTACAGTGTTGATGGCGTAAATTATTGGGACCGCCGGGGCTTCCAAAACCTTAACGAGGGAGAATACTACACTTTGCGCATCCGGGATGCGCTTGGCTGTGAGATTACCCAACCGGATTTCTTTTATCCCAAGGCCACCCGGCGGCCGGCCCGGCTGCCAACTTTTGTTCCTCAGGAAATTGCCGGCTCCGCCAGGGTGGAACCGGACTATTTTGTTCCACCCGATCAGATCGTCGCCTACCGCTGGCACCCCGCCGAAATCTTTGATTGTGCTACCTGCCCGTCGCCAACGGTAAGTGCGCCCCGGAGCCAGACGATCAGCCTGGCCATCGACAACCTCTACGGCTGCACGGATAGTCTGGTGACGTTTGTTTCGCTGGACGGGCGCATCCCCGTCTACGTCCCCAATATTTTTACGCCAAATGGTGACGGGACGAATGATTACGTCGCAATTTATGCCAACCCCCTGCAAGTGGAACGGGTCCTTTCTTTCAAACTACTTTCCCGGTGGGGAGAGCTGATGTGGGAAGATTACGATTTTCCGCCCAATGACGGGCGGCGAGGCTGGGATGGTTTCCTGAACGGGCGTCTGGCCGGCATCGCTACGTATATCTGGACCGCGGAAGTCCGCCTTACCACCGGCGAATTGCAGCGGGAAACGGGAACGGTTGTTTTGATGCGTTAGCAAAGGGCTGCCTGATTATCTTGCCTCCGGCTAATGATGCCGCTCGCTCCACTCGTTTCGGCGGGGGAGCAAGCTATCGATAATGCTGAGGAAGGCGAAGGAGGGAGGAGAATCCCGAAAATTCCGGTTACATTCGCAATACTGCTTATGGAGCAAATGAAGGAAATATTACTGTTTCAGTACCAGAACATCATTTCGATTAACCTTTTTCAGGTAGTTGAAATAGTGCTGGCCGCCCTGTTCTTCTGGCTGGTTTACCGGGTGATGCGTAATCGTGTATTACCCTGGTACTTTGGGATGGAAGCAACCTCGAGCAAAAATTTTGACCGCTCGTTGCGGGTGTTGCGCCTGGTCCTGTTCAGTTTTTTTGTGGTTTTGGTCTTGCGGGTGTTTAATCTTGATTACCCGCTCATCCGGGAGTCTCTGCTTACCGCAGAAGAGCTCAAGAAAATTGAAATGGAGAATCCGGACGCCGCCAATGACCGGCCGCTGGAGTTTATTGTACGTGTCAGTACCCTGATTAAGGCCCTGCTGGCCTTTGTGGTTGCCAACCTGCTGGACCTCATCATCGGGGAAGTGGTGACCCAGCGGTTTTACCGCAAGCAGGTAAAAGCAAAACTACAGGGTACGAGTTCCCCGGCGAGTGTGGGACTACCGGATCGCATCAGATGGCTCAAGCCTTTTCTGTATCTGGTCGCTATCATTCTGGTCGCAAATGATACGGGTATTGTTTACTATACCTTCTTTGATTTGCCCCAGGGTAAAGATGGTACGTCCATTCCCTTTACCGTCGGGAAGCTCCTCAATGCCGCGTTT
>JAUIIF010000383.1 GCA_030431945.1 Bacteroidia bacterium
GCGACGTCCCGCTTAATGTCATTGATCTCCGCTTTCATGGCCAGGGCCGTATCGATGTAAGTCAGCGCCAGCTCCGGCTGCGGTATTCTCAGTTGCCGCGCGAACGTATGGTAGTTGTAAGCCAGGGTAGCGGTAAGCGGACCGTTCCGACGGCGGTCCGATAACACTACGGCCATTCGGTCATAGTATTCCGCATCAGTATTTGTGGAGCTACCGACCGTTTCAAAGGTATTGCGGTCGTATTGCTCCCAGTACGCCGTATCTCGTTGCCCCCGGGCCAAAGACACGCAGCAAAGGACGAAAAGAACTAAGAGGAAATTTTGCATCTCTAATAATCTAATTGCCCCCCACGATTAAAAACCATGGAGGGCAAGTTATTAATGACCTTCTGAAGAACTGATTACTGCTTGATTATTTTCCTGGTCTCACTTCCAGCAGCAGTAGTAACGTTAAGCCAGTAAACTCCGGGGGTTAAGTGGGCCACATCCAGCGTAGTTGTCGGTGTATTTGTCTGGCGGCGGGCAACTACCCGGCCTTGTCCATCAATTACCGTCAGGGTAGCGGGAGAGGCGGCACTTTCAGCTCCCGTACGAATGATTAGCTGATGATTGAAAGGATTAGGGCTGACCTTAACGGTCGGTGCCGCAGCTACTGGCTTTACCAACAGACTTTTAGCTCCTTTGTCACAAGATTGCTGACTAGCTGCGACATTCACGATACCGTACTTGGCGTCCGCAAAGGGCGTGGCCTGCGACCGGAGCAAACACAGTACTTCCTTATCATCATACTCCTCCTGGGCAGTCACGTGAAAAGCAGCTTTGGTGGCCACGATGGGGCAGGCAAAAGAGGTACCGCTAATGGAAGCATAGCACGAACGCACCGCGACTTTGATTTGAGCTCCGGGTGCAAAAAGGTCGATGTGCTTATTGCTGTAGTTGGACCAGGGCGCGCGGTTGTTACTACCACACATCAGTCCACCCACCGTTACCAGGTTATCAATTCCCGTTTCTGCAGCCGGATACTGCGGAGAAACGTTGAGGTTCCGGTTGTCATTTCCCGCTGAAGTTACCACGATAATATTCTTTTCTTCAGCATCCTTAATTGCATAATAAAGCGGCGAGTGCAGGTCCTCCACCGTATTATCTCCCGGTTCGGTAACGGGGTTTGAACTATCGCTACAATGTAATGGCCGGAAGCCGATCGATAAGGAAATTACCTGTGGCTGCTCTTTTTCCATTGTAGCCAGCTCAATTGCCTTAATCACCTGAAAGATGGTTCCTTTCAGCTCTTCGTCGAGTACCTGATAAGAACTTACGTTCAGTAATGGTGCCAGCCCTTCGGCATCAAACCACCTGCTTACCAAGTCAAATATGTAAGAACCGTGCGGATGAAAATCATTACTCACCTCATCAATTCCTTCATAGATGGGGTCACAATCACCCAGTGCACAATCGCCTGGAATAATCGTCTGATTATAATTAACGCCGTTCTCCATACCATTACCGGGCAATTTGAGCCCTGAATCAATAATGACCATTTTCACCTTCCTCTTTCCCGTGAGCGGCACTAAGCTGGCGTCATCAGAACACCAAAGGGTGGGATGATATTCATTGGGGGGAGGCACATCCCCCTCATCCCCGATTCCTGGATCGTTGAATCCGTTCACGGGAACGCATTCGTAATAGAAGCGGTTATAATCGTACCATCCTCTGGAATTAGCGTAGTAGTTCAGGCTTATTTGGTCACCTCCTCCCAGGGTACCAGCATCAGGGTTTCCATTTCCGTCATATTCGCAGTCCGTCAACAGGGGGGCATCTGCACGCAAAAATTTTCCTGACGGACTCCATTCCTGCACGTAAATATTTACGTCCTTAAGGTCGGAGGTAATCGGACCTCTTTCCTCCAGACTAGGAGCAGTATTGAAGCGAATAATCACCTCTTCCGGTGCGTGATCACCCGGGGTAAGCTCAATACCCATTTGGCGTCCTTCGGTGGCGCCCCCTCTGCCTCCCCGGGTTGTTTCAATTTGTGCCTGAAGTCCGTTTGTACCAAACGTTAAGCAAAGAAGGAGGAAAGTGAAAGTGTAATACTTGTTCATCAAGAAGGTCATTTGTTTTCGTATTTGGCACTACAAGACCTGGTAGTACCAAACGTGACAATAGGGTTGAGAAAAAATTCGCGATTGCAAAAATGGCTTTTTTTTTGTCACAAATGCCCCTGCCGGTCCTTCTACCTGCAACCATTCTATCAACAATCCATGGCAGCCATCAGCATTACCAGGGTAAAGTCGCTCGTTTTTTCCTCCACTACAGTTGCTGAAAAGAACTTTGGTTTAGCTCAGGATGAGTTCCTCCAGTTGCAGCAAGCGTTAGCGGAAGGTGACCACCGCCTTTTCGAAAAAGTCTTCTTAGCCCACTTCAAAGACTGCGTGCGGTACCTTATCCACAAGGATGATGCCACCCAGGAGGAAGCTTACGACACGACCATGGAAACCTTCCTTCATTTCCGTACCTTGCTAGTCGCTAAAAAAATCACTTACGGCAACCTTCGCTATCTACTGACCAGAATGGCCCGGCAGCAGTTATTTCGGAAACGTAGAAAACAGCTCCCCTGCCAATCCATTTCAGATAACCAGCTGAATATCCCCGGCGAGCAAGATATTTTTACGACGGAAGAATTTGACCTGCTGGCCCGCGCGTTCAAATCACTGGGGCAGGACTGTAAGGAGCTGCTGCGAGCCTTTTATCATCAAAAACGTTCACTTGTTGATATTGCAGCGGATCTGTCCCTTGCAGCCCCGGCAATACGTAAACGGAAAAGTCGCTGTATTGCTACTTTGAGAAAGCACTTCCACCACCTGAGCTAACGTCAATTTATTCATTATGGCCATTACGACAGCAAAACTGCAAGACCCGAACCTCAGCGAAAAAGAGCAGGACGAAATCATTGGTGCGTTTATTAAACAACAGGAAGACCAGCGGCTGCGCAAACGCTGGGAGGAGAAACTCTCCCAGGAATACGGAATCTCGAAAAAAACAACCCCGCCCCGCAGAGCGGGCGCCACTATTCGCAAAATCGGTCTGGCCCTGGCGGCAGTAGCAGCAAGTCTCCTACTGCTTTTTGCCATTTTACCGCAGTTCTCAGCCACTGACGGTCAGGAACTCCTGGCGGCCTACGTGGAAGAGGTGAAAATTGATGCCGTCAGGGATCTTGCTACCGCCGGCATTGACACGTTGCGCCGTGCGTTCGCCACGGAATTTACCGGGCAGCGCTTTGCTGCCGCGGCAACCGTTGGTGAACGCCTGATCGCGCTGCCCGCAGCCACCGACGAAGACGTACTTAATCTGGGCGAAGCCTACCTGCGTGATCAACAATTCAGTAGGGCCGACAACCTTTTCCAGCAGCTCATTGACCAAAACAGTGCCTACCTCACCGAAGCCCGTTTCAACCTGGCCCTAAGCTTACTCAGCCAGCAAAAAACAACGGAAGGCCTGGCGGAGCTACAAAAAATTTCCGCAGCTGATGGCAACCGGATGTATCGTGCGGCCCAGGAATTACTGGCAGCTGACTGGTAGCCTCCACCATGTGTTTTTTGCGCCCTATATTTGAGCCGTGGCCAATGTAGATGACAAAAACTTCGGTCTTTCCGAAGAAGCTTTTTCTGACTTAAAGGATAAACTAATTGAAGGCGACGAACAATTGTTCGAGCACGTTTTCCTCCGTCATTTTGATGTTTGCCTTGCCTACGTTGTCCGGGAAGACAAGGCACCTGAGCACCTTGCCTACGATGCCGTTATGGACGCTTTGCTCACCTTCCGGCAAAAAATCATGACCGGTAAAATAACCTACGGCAATCTCCGCTACCTCCTGACCCGCATGGCCCGCCAACATTATTACCGGCGTGCTAATAAGGAAAGCGCTACCAATTTTGAGACCCTCCCCGAACTTAGTGAAGTTCCCGTCCTGCAGCTTGATCCCTCCGCAACAGAATTGCTACAGCGGGGTTGGGCGCGCCTGAGTGACAAATGCCAGCAGCTCCTGCGCGCCTTTTATTTCCTGAACCAGGAGCTTAAAACCATCGCCCAGGCCACCGGCCGGAAACCCGAAGCTTTACGTAAGCAAAAGCAACGCTGTGTCGACCAGTTAAGAGGACTGGTAACAGAAAAAGAGTAGCACTCCGCACGCAGACTTCACCAGCCGTACCTGGTTCATAAAAACTTACCAACGTCGGTGCCCGCGCCAACCCTGGCTGCTGCGCCGAGCCTCTCCGGCAGGTAGGCGCTGCCCGGGCGTACGGGTTAAATTTTTTTCAAAAAAATCTTCCTCCCCTACGTCACACGCAGGTACTCCAGGGCTTATAAGAACAAATACCTGCTGAACCAACAGCAAATTACCCATGAGCAACTAAAACCCAAGTGTTGTAATGTTTGAGTTGTGTAATAGCAAGCATAGTTAACCCGAGTTTAATAGTATTTAATTCCCGATCTAGAAAGGAGCATTTTGCCCTATTAACACACCTAGGTCGTGTCTCTGCCCTCATCAGAAAAACTGATGAGGGCTTTTTATTCCGGCACTTCTGCCTGGCAACACCTGATTTATGGGTAGTGGGCGCGGACGCAGGTGCAAGCAGGCTGTACCAGGGAGCCGGGCAGCGCTCCCCCTCTTCTGCTACCCAGATCTTCACTTTGCACCTGCGGCCGCGACCTATTTACCGCCTGGTGCGAACCAAATCCCTCCTTTAGCGTATCCACCATTGTACAATTCAACACACATGCGCTTTTTCGTCCTTACTTTCCTTTCGTTAATCTTCCTGGCCTGTAACGAACCAGCGGAAACGACCGCTACCACCAATGCGGCCCCGGACCGCGCCGCTGACGGCCACATGGCCCTGACGCCGGCGGCCATCGCCCCGGAAGTCGTATTTGCGTATGAAGACAT
>JAUIIF010000384.1 GCA_030431945.1 Bacteroidia bacterium
ATCTCCATCTCCTCAACTAAAAATTCGTTACCCACCTCAACGTTTACTGCTACTTGGGGCATACCGGTAAACGAGATTTCTACCGGCAGGTCTTGTGCCTGAAATCTATCGCAGGCGGTATTAATCGTCGTGAAAGTCGTAACGGACCACTCCCCCGGCGCACACACCGTGATGGTCCGGACCCGCCAGAAGTACTGTTCTCCGCCGGCCAAAATGCCGGAGTAGGTAAAGCTGTTGTTGGTAGTCATGATGGATTCCAGCACGGTAGTAAAGTCTACCGAAGACGCCAATTCCAGTTCATAGCCCAGGGCCAGGGAGGTAGCTGCCCAGCTGAAGTCAACGTTTTCTACGGGCACGTCTGCGGCGCCGTTTTCCGGACTTTGCGGGATTGGCCCAGCAGCCTGATCTACCCTGAGGTCGATACTAAAAGAAAGGTCGTCCGTGAAGCCGCCGCCTGCGGCCCTTACGGTTACGGTGTAGGTGCCGGAGCTCAGGTCTGCGTCGGGTACAACCAGCAGTTCAACCCGGTCACCTCCGGCCGCCGTAGTGGTACTAAGGGTGGCCGTAAGTCCGGTGGCGCTTGCGGGAACAGAGAGGTTGGTGCCGGCAGGAAAATCTTTGCCCAGGTCAAAGGGGAAGCGAAACGCTTCGCTGACACAGCTGCTCGCACAGTAGTCCGGTGCGGTAAGGATTCGGTTGAGCTGCCGGGCGTCAAGGCCGTCCATCGTCAACGTTCCCGTGCCGCAGGGGTCCAGGTAATCTTTAATCCGCGAAGCAGGGGTGCCGCCTCCGTCCCAGCTGACGTGGAAGTAGCCGTAGCTGTCCAGGTCATCATTAGTACAGCTGGCGAAACCGCCGTGGAGCTGCCCGCGCACTCGCTTGAAACGATCAAAAATGGGGGAGCCGGAAGAGCCTCCCTCCGTGGTACCGATGTCCCAACCCGGAATTTCCAGGTGGTTACCGGCGGGGTCGGCATCACCCAGGTAAGCCGCCCGGTAGGGGTTTTGAAAAGAAAAGGAGATACGTTTTTCATGGCCACTGGGGTGATGAATACCGATCAGCGTATCCTGTGGTACGGCCGCGGCTGCCGACCACCCGGCAAAATAGACATCTGCGGCGGGGTTGATGGGGTCTTCCAGTTCCAGCAGTGTAACGTCAGAGGGGGCAAAACCGGCAAGGTAAACCATTCCGGAGTTCGTCGTGCCCAGGCTGCCATTACCGGTACCGCCGCTTTCAGGCGAATCCGGTTCGCGGCATACGCTGTTTTCATAATTCCAGTAGGCGACTACGCTGGCAGCGTTGCCGGGGCCAATACCGCAGTGGTTGGCCGTCATGAAAAGCGGCCGGCCGTCTTCGTTCACGTTATTCACCAGGAAACCGGTACAGAGGGAGCCTCCGATGGTTATCCGGGCAACGCTCCGGATGATGTCGCGGTAATTCTCCACGATGCCGTAGCCGTTGGCTTCCCCGCAAATGACGTCCAGGTTACAGGAACCGGAGAAGACCTTGTTCACGCCGAAAAAGTCGTGGTGGACGAAGGTCAGGAACAACTGTACCTTTTTCTTCTGCGACGTCGGTACGCGCAATTCCAGCAGTAATTCGTCTCCGTCGATTACGGGGGTCCAGAGTTGGCGGTGTACTTCGTTGTCTGCCGCGGAGTACGGACCAAGGTGCCCCGAACGGGAAAAAATGTCCAGCGTGGCCCCCGTGGGCAGGAGGAATTCGGAAAACCCGAGGTTCAGGGTTTTTGCTCCCGGACTGCTGATGCGGGTTCGCCAGATGGCGGTACCGCTCTCTTCCGTCCAGGCCCCGTGCGTCGTCGGCCGGATTTTTACGGGAATGGGTACGGCGAAGTGGTCCGGGCGACCGGGGGCACGTGCGGCTAATTCTGCGGCATACAGTTGGTCGTTGTTTTGCGCCGGCATTTCCTCAACTGGAATCACCGCCAGCTTAGCGGCAGGGAGGGCGTATTGCCCGCTCAGGGCAAAAGAGCAGGAGAACAGGGCCAGTGCAATGGCCACCCGGTGAAAGGAAAACAACATCTAAAAATTGGTTTTGCGATGAAAGAGAAACGGTCTAAAACAGTCTGGGACCACCACCAGAGAAAAGTTAACCACAAGGTAAGTTGAGCCGGGGCCAATAAATAATTCAATTTGAACTTTGTAGGATAAACTACAAACCACTATCTTTGCGCCCCTTAACGAACCTTCCGGTCGGTTCTGCCGTCCGATCCCAAAATAAAGAACAATGAAAAGAACGTTCCAACCCTCCAAGCGCCGTCGTGTTAACAAGCACGGTTTCCGTAGCCGTATGAGCACGAAGAACGGCCGTAAAGTACTGGCGCGCCGCCGCGCCAAAGGTCGTGCCAAGCTGAGCGTCAGCGACCAGACCTACACGAAGTAAGACGTAACTACCGGCCAGTCCGGAAGTTCGTTAAAGAGTTGAGCCCTTCTCCGCCGCGGCGGGGAAGGGCTTTTTCCGTTGGCCCAACTGCGGTGGCGAAGGGCACTACGAGTAGAATATGCTAGGGGCAGCATCTGGCGCGGCCGCAGGTGCAACCATTGTTTTACGTGAGCGGTTAACTCCGTGGCCTTGATTATTTTCGAGGCCGTTACGCCCGCGTAACTCCGCAACGGCCCTCAGGCAGCAGGCTGGTTCGGCAGCCAGTTTACCGTTTTTTTTACCATTATCGCCCTACGAAAAAGACCCGCCATGAAAAAAATTGTCATCCTAACCGGTGCCGGCGTTTCCGCAGAATCCGGCATCGCGACCTTCAGAGACAGTAACGGCCTCTGGGAGAACCACCGGGTGGAAGACGTGGCGAGCCCGGCGGGCTTCGCCCGGGACCCCGCGCTCGTCCTCGACTTTTACAATCAGCGCCGGGCCCAGCTTCACACCGTTCAGCCCAATGAGGGCCATCATCACATTGCCGCCCTGGAAAAAGACTACCGGGTTACCGTCATTACCCAAAATATTGACGACCTGCACGAGCGGGCCGGCAGCACCAACATCATTCACCTGCACGGTGAACTCCTGAAAGCACGCCCCGCTTCCGGCCATGGCTTTATTGTTGACTGGCCCGGAGACATTAATCTGGGCGACACGGATGAGAATGGCGTTCAGCTTCGTCCCCACATCGTATGGTTCGGAGAAGAAGTCCCCGAGATCCAAAATGCAGCCCTTCAGGTCAGCGCTGCGGACCTGATCATCATCGTCGGCACCTCCATGCAAGTATATCCCGCTGCCGGTCTGGTGGATTACGCCGATGACCGCATCCCCGTCCTCTACGTTGATCCCCACCCTACCATCAATTTTGAACTGAAACGCCGCAAGAACATCCGCACCATCGAAATGGGCGGTTCAGAAGGCATGGCCGTGGCCCGCAAATTGATCCCGGAATTGCTCGGTTGACCCTCACAACCCGTTCCCTACACCCCAAACTGCCTCAAATGATGATCCAGGTGTTTCCAGACCTGGTTGCTCCATTCCTGGGCCGTCATTTTACCGAAGGAAGGGCTTTCCCGCCCTTCGAAAGCCTCCGCGCCGTCGTTATGGACACGGTTCAGGTTAGCGATGAGGGTTTCTTTTTCGGCCGCAAAATCCCGCTCGTCCGCTACGATGAAAACAGGAGCAGTACGTCCGTTCTTTTTATAGGGCGTTTTACCGACCACCGTATCTTTCACGAACAGCTTCAGCAGCAGGCGCTGCAGCCAGTTATAACTGACGGGAATTTTGCCGTACGTAAGGTCAAAACCCACATTATTGTGGGCCAGCATTTGGGCTACGTCCATCTTCCCCCACAGGGGCTGGGTGGCGGGGGTCAGTTTATCGATACGGGCCAGTAGGTCCGTGATGGTCTGCGGCGCAAAGATGGAAGGAAACATATGATCGGCACTGGTTAGAAGAAAAACCGTCTGCTAAAGTTAAGACAAGTTCTTTGCTAAAGTAAGTACCTTGTGCTTATGGGACGCTTAATTTTCTACCTCTTTTGTGCCGTTTTCCTCCTGGCCCTCTCCGGCTGCAAAGCCGCCGGCTGTGGTTGCCCGATGTACTGAAAGACTTTTCCTTACCTATTCTAAACGGACCTTCTTCCTGCCTCCGGCAGCCCCACAACCTGATCAACCGATTGCTCTCCATGCTCCGTCTGCTTCGCACCAAGCCTGGTCCTTCTCCCGACGCTGCCCAGGCAGCAGATGCAGATTTACTGGCACGGTTTCAGCAGAGTGGCTTGCCCGCCGACCTGCTACCGCTTTACGAGCGGTACGTGGAGCTCATCTATGCCCTGGCCCTGCGCTACCTCGGTACGCCCCAACGGGCCGAAGATGCCGGCATGGAAATCTGGGCGGTCCTGTTGGAAAAGCTCCCGCAACACGACGTCAGCAATTTTCGCTCCTGGTTACATACAACCGTGCGCAATCATTGCCTCATGCAATTAAGGCGGGAAAAGCGCGATCCGCTACAACAAACGGGAAGCCAGGATGAGTTTATGCAATCTGATCATTTACTGCATCTAAGTACTGCATCCGATCAATCATCATCCCCCGATACCCGCCCGCTTTACCATTGCCTTAAACAACTGAAGGAAGAGCAGCGACAATGCGTTACCCTGTTTTACCTGCGCGAGGGCGAGAGTTACCAAACCATTGCCGAAAAAATGAATCTAAGTGTAGGTCGTGTGCGTTCTCATCTGCAGAACGGACGCCGAAACCTGAAAATCTGTCTGGAATCAACCGCATCATCATCCGATAACGACTAGTGGCTACCAAGAAACCATCCTCTGCTAATACGCTACTGCGCCGCTACCTGAGCGGTGCCCTTACGGCCCCCGAAGAGGCCGAGCTGGAGCGGCTTGCCCGCGAGGATGAGGTACTGGCCGAAGCAATGCGCGGCCTGCAATCCGCGCCGGAAGAAGACCATGCGGCCAGGGTAAGTAAC
>JAUIIF010000385.1 GCA_030431945.1 Bacteroidia bacterium
AGGTCCAGGTCAGCAAAAGGATTGGCGCCTTTGGGGCCACGTTGTCCTCTGCCGGGTTGGGCGAGGACGAAAGTTACAGCCAGCAAGAAAAGGGTGGCCGTCATCATTAGTTTACGCATGGTTTATTTGTTTTGCGGTTCACTGGTTGGATGACGCTCAAGGGCCGGCGTTTAATCAAAAGCGAATAATTTTTTCATCTGGTCAAAAATAGCGGTGTTCTCAAAAATGCCACTGAAGTGTTCAGCCCCCGGCCCGTAGGCAAAAACCGGAATAAGGTCTGCCGTGTGGTAATCAGAGGTGAAGGCACCGTCGATTTCGCCCATTTTGGAGCCGCTCTGAATGGCATAGCCACCCGTTTCGTGATCTGCCGTAATGATGACCAGCGTCTCACCATCCGCTGCGGCAAAGCGTAGCACCTCCCCAATGGCATTGTCAAATTCGATCATTTCTGAAATGATGTAATCGCTGTTGTTAGCGTGCCCCCCCCAGTCAATTTGTGACCCTTCAATCATCAGGAAGAAGCCACGGTTTTTCGTGTCCCGGCGGTCCAGAAACCCCGGTGCCATCGCTGCGGCGGGGACCAGGTAATCCCGGCCCTGCGCAAAGGGAAGGGGTTCGCTGTCCGCCGTGAGGTAGGCATAGTTCTTACTGACGTCGGGGCGGATTTCCTGAATGTCCTTTTCGACAAAGTTTTCAACGAGGTAGTTGCGTGCCTGAAGCTCCCTGACCAGGTTGCGTGTATCGGATTCCCGCCGGTTGAAATAGCGGGCCCCGCCGCCGATGAACAGGTCCACCTCCGTTTTGAGGAAGTCCGCAGCAATTTCCTCGTAGTTTTTCCGGTACCGGTTATGGGCAATGAAACTCGCGGGGGTAGCGTGTACAATCGAGCTGGTGGAAACAAGCCCGGTGGGTAAGCCCGCAGCTTCGGCCAGCTCCAGGATCGTAACTACGGGCAGGGTATCCCGGGATACGCCGATGGCGCCGTTGTAGGTTTTTACGCCGGCGCTGAAAGCCGTGGCGCCGGCAGCAGAATCCGTTACCAGGTTGTCAGAACTGTAGCTTTTGTGCAGGCCAATGACGGGGAAGCGCTCCAGGTTCAGGCGGTTTCCGTTACTGTACATTCCGGCAGTGATCTGCGAAATGCCCATGCCGTCGCCAATCATCAGGATGATGTTTTTGGGCCGGCGTTGCCGGTTGTCCGGAGCGGGTATTTCGGGCGCGGTCGCCGGTGCCGTGCCGGTTACCGGAGCAGTTGTTGCCGGCGGGGCAGTTTCCAGCGTGTCCGTCGGTGCCGGTGGACAACCGATGAACAGGCAGCTAAAGCAAAATATCAGGAGGGAGACTTTTTTATCCATTTCGCAAAGATAAGGGGGCGCGGGAGCGCGTAGTATTAATTGCAGGTTATGTTCACCTAAAAGGGCAAGGTTATTACACCCGTTTTACCCAGCGGCAATATTTTCGGTAATCAACCACCCGCCAGCCGGTACCGGTGGCCGGGCAGCGTCATAATGATGCCCTTCATCTCCAGCATCAGCAGTAAGCCGGCTAACTTTGCGGGAGGCTCGCGGAGACTCACGTGCAATTCGTCAATTTCGACGCCCTCCCGGTCCCGGAGATGATCAATGATCGCCCGCTCCGCGGGCGCCAGGTCATCAAATAAACGCCGCTGCCGCCCGGCCGCGTGGCCCTTCCATCCCAGCAGGTTAATGATGTCGGTGCCCGATTCCAGCAGGTGGGCCCGCCCGGTCTTAATCAGGTCATTACAACCCGCCGTCAGCGGCTCCCCGGCCCGGCCGGGGCAGGCGCCGACCTTCCGCCCCAGGTCGTGGGCCATACCTGCCGTTATCATGGAGCCCCCGCGAGTGGCAGACTCGACTACCACGGTAAGATCCGCCAGCATGGCCACCACCCGGTTCCTGGCCGGAAAATGTTCTTTCTCAGGGGGCATCCAGTAAGGATAAGCGGTGAGGACCCCGCCGCCGTTTTCCGTGAGCTGGCGCGCGGTTTTACTGTGGGCCTGGGGGTAGACCCGGTCGAACCCACTACCCATCACGGCTAGGGTCGGCAAGCCGACTTGCAGGCAGCGGCGGTGCGCGTAGATGTCCACCCCGTAGGCCAGTCCGCTGATGATCAGCGGGCTGAAGTCTGCCAGCGGGTCCAGCAGGCGGTCCACTTGCCGGGCACCCTGACTGCTCATCTCCCGTGTGCCTACTACCGCGACGGTGCGGGGGTTGCTGAGACTGGCTTCGCCGGCAAAGTAAAGAATGGGAGCGGCCCCGGTGAAGGGCTGCATCCGGTGCGGATAATCGTCGTCAAGACAGGATAATACCTGAATACAGTGCCGTTCGGCGTGCTTAAGGATGGCTTCCGCCTCGCGTTGCGGGCGGGTATTGGCCGCAGCGAAGCCGGCGGCCGTACGCTCGGCAATGCCGTCTACCGCACACAGCTCCTGCGTTCGCGCCCTGAAAACCTCAGCAGCACTACCAAAATGTTGGATAAGTGAACGAAATAATTTAGGCCCGATTAGGGGAACACGGCTCAGGGCTACCCGGGAAAAAGTATCCGGATGCATGATTAATAGGGGTTGTCAAGTAAAAATATGCCGCGGAGAGGTAAGGAATGGAAGAACGGATCAATACTGTAGTAACTAATGCGCGACACCACAAAGATACGCATTAAACACGAAAAGTTGTAAAATAAAAGCTAATGATATTTATCAATAATAATCTTAAACCCGGTGAATACTTTTACTTCAACCGCAGGATATGGCTATATTTGTTGTCTGAATTAGTATACGACCTAAGTTACTTTTTATTCCCTGCCACGTCTTTTCTCCAGACGGGTCTTTCCACAGAATCGTAATCTCCCCATGCACAACATGTCTTCACGTATCTCTATTTTGCTGGTTTTACTGGTAGCCGCCCTGACTGGTTGCGTACGTGATGAGGCAGTTTCATCAACGGACGCTGACCTGGAGCGGACCCTCATTCGCCTGAGCGAAACGGGGAGCCTCTCTTCTTACCTGCTCCCGGATGTGAATAACCTGGCGGGCATCCCTGCCGGAATCGGTAACCCTTTGACGGAAGAAAAGGTGGAACTGGGCAAGCTGCTTTTCCACGAAACTGCCCTGGGCCGTGATGCCGTCAACCCCGCCATGCTGCGCACGTTCTCCTGCTCCTCCTGCCACGTGGCGGACGCTGCCTTTACGGCCGGTGCCATGCAGGGACTGGCGGACGGAGGCGTCGGCTTCGGCCAGGCCGGCGACGGTCGTGCCGTTTCAGAACTTTATCAGGAGGATGACGTCGATGCCCAGGGAGCCCGCCCCCTGTCCATGCTCGGCGTCGCTTACGTGACCAATTCTATGTGGGCCGGCCGCTTTGGCGCCCACGGCGCCAACGCCGAGGTGGAAGATGTTTGGGGAGTGTATGATCCGGCAACGGAAGTCAACCACCTGGGCCTCAATGGCCTCGAAGCACAGAATATTGAAGGCACCATTACGCACCGGATGAGTACTGATGCCTACCTGCTCGATACCCTCGGCTACCGCCGGATGTTTGATCGTGCTTTCCCGGAGTTCGAGGGAGAAGCCCGGTACGGTCGCATCGCCCTCAGCTTTGCCCTCTCGGCGTACATCCGGACCCTGCTGCCCAATCAGGCGCCCTGGCAAAAATGGCTGCGGGGGAACAAAAATGCCATGACGGAAACCCAAAAAAACGGAGCCATGCTTTTCTTTGGCAAAGCAGGTTGCTACCGTTGCCACAATGGCCCGGCCCTGAACGGCAACACTTTTCACGCAATCGGGGTCAATGACCTCTGCGATGTCCCCGGAGCCATCCGCACCGGCATCGACGATACCCGTAACCTCGGCCGTGGCGACTTTACCCGCCGCCAGCAGGATATGTTCAAGTTTAAAGTGCCGCAGGTGTACAACACCAAAGACATGCCTTTCTACTTCCACGGCAGTAGCAAAACGGACCTCCGCGAAGTCGTCGAGTACTTCAATGCCGGGGTTCCTGAGAATGACCGGGTACCCGCCAATAACATTTCCGACTTTTTCCATCCCCTCAACCTGACGGATACTGAAGTAAATGAACTAACCGAGTTCCTGGCGGAAGGACTGTATGATCCGGACCTGCAGCGCTACGTCCCCGAACAGGTTCTCTCCGGTAATTGCTTCCCGAACAGTGACCCGCAAAGCCGGGCAGACATGGGCTGCGAATAATCTTTTTGGGATAGGTCACCGTACCCGTAAGACGGGAAGTAAAACAACTACAAACCAAGTAGGGCTTGCTGCTGTTCGGGTAGTACGTGCGCAAGACCCCTCACCATACCACCGTCGATGCCGCCCTTTTGGCCAGGGGTACTTCCTGGTTTAAACAACAGGGCTGGGCACCTTTTCCCTTTCAGGAGGAAACCTGGAAAGCCTACCTCAGTGGGCGGAGCGGCTTGGTGAATGCACCTACCGGCAGCGGTAAAACTTACTCCCTGATCATCCCCATACTGCTCGAATACCTGGCAGAACAAGGGGGCGCGGACGCCGGTGCAAACCCAGCAGCAAGGAGCAGTGGCTTACGGGCCATCTGGATTACCCCCATCCGGGCCCTGACCAACGAAATACGCCAGGCGGCCCAACGGGCCGCTGATGACCTGGGGGTTCCCTGGACGGTGGCCATCCGCTCCGGAGATACCTCCGCTGCCGAGCGCACCAAACAGCGTAAAAAACCACCCGAAATTTTAATCACCACCCCCGAAAGCCTGCACCTGCTGCTGGCGAGTAAGGGCTACGCCGGCTACTTCGCTGATTTGCGCGTCCTGGTGGCAGACGAATGGCACGAACTGCTCGGGACCAAACGGGGGGTCATGCTGGAGCTGGCCCTGAGCCGGCTCAGGGGGCTGCGCGGCACCGCTTTTCGTACCTGGGGCATCTCGGCAAC
>JAUIIF010000386.1 GCA_030431945.1 Bacteroidia bacterium
CGGTAGACCAGGCCTCCACCACTACTGCCAGCAGGATTAAAAAGCCACCAAAAACGGCGGAGAGCCCGGGGACTTCGCGAAAAAAAACGATACCCAGCAGAATGCCGTAAATAGGTTGAATACAGGTAAGTAAGCTTACCGTACTGACAGAAAAATACCGAAAGCAGCCCAACAGCATGGTATGGCCAACTGCGGTGGTGAACAGTCCGAGACCGATGATGTACGGCCAGGCTCGGGGAATGGGGGCAGCCTCGAAGAAAAACAACGCAGGAAACAGACAAACTGCAGTGATGCCAACTTGATAAGTCATCAATACTGATCCCTGAAAACTGTCTACCTGGGTTTTCATCAGGATGTTCCGCAAGGAATAGATGAAGGCGGAGAGTAAGCCAAGTAACAGGCCGAGGGTGGCACCGTCCTTGAAGTTGGCGCTTGGCGCCAGGAAAAAAACGCCAAAAACCACCAGCATGGCGAGGACCAGATGGCGCCATTCAAACTTTTTATTCAGGAGTAACGGCTCCAGTAAGGTGGTCATAGCCGGGTAGGTGAAGATGGACAACATGCCGATCGCAACGCTGGAAAGTTTGAGTGCGTAGAAATAAGTGACCCAGTGGCCCGCCATGAGTACTCCTGCCAGCAGGATCAGGCCGTTTTGTTTCGGGTTACTGATCCGTAACCGATAGCCTTTCCACTTACAAAACATCAGCAGGAGGAAAAAAGCGACTACGCACCGCCACCAGACGGCCGGAACGGCTGATAACGGAACGAACCGGCCAAGGACACCGGAGGTACTGAGGAAGACCATGGCGAGGTTGAGTTCACCGAGGTTACGGAGCGAAGCAGCCTGGCTGATAACGAGGTTGAATTTAGGATAACTTGGTTGGATGGATGCTCCTTCCCGGAGGGGGTACCTTCTCTGGCTTCAACATTACAACACCAGTAATTTGGCGATTAGTAACAGACTGATTCCGATCGGGATGATGTACTTGTAGGCGAAGGTCAAGCGTTTTCGCCAGCTGGCAGATACGGTGTGTCCACCGATTTCGAGTTCTGCAAATAAGCCTGACAAATGCCAACGTCGCAACAGGTAAACGCACAGCAGCAGGGTACCTACCAGTAACAGGATACTCCCGAACCACTCCAGCAGAAAATTAAAGTAGCCCATACTGGGGTCGTTCCCGCCCATGCCGGCAAAGTTCGTCAGCCAGGTCGGGCCGGTAGGTGAACAGGAAAGTACTACCGGGATGGCCAGGACGAAAACCAGCAGACCAAGGCACAGCCCTGCGGTACGCCGGCTCCACCCCCACTGTCCTTCCAGCGCGCGCAGGGCGGGTTCGATCAAAGACACCGCTGAGGTCATGATGGCGACTCCCAGCAGTACGAAAAAGGAAAGTCCGACTAACTGACCGGCGTCGCCGTAGGATTTGAAGACTTCTACCAGGTTAATGAAGACCAGGGGCGGGCCATTATAAATGTCTCCTTCAATATTTCCCAGGAGGGGGACCACCAGCAGGGCCCCCAGCAGGGCGACGACGGTATCCAGGTGTACAATCATCGGTGCATTTTGCAATACATTTTCCTGGCGGTCGAGGTGCGTAGCAAAAGTTAGCATGGAGGCGGCCCCCAGGCCGAGGCTGAAAAAAGCCTGGCCTAAGGCGTGTAAGACACCAATCTCGCCCGTTGCCGTGGGTATAAAAAGGGCTGCCCAGTCAAACCGGAACAGATTGGGATAATTCACGGCTGCGGGCTGCAGGAGTGGTAAGGAAATGATGAGGAACAGAATCAATACGCCCAGTAGCGGCATAGCGAATTTACTCAGGCGCTCGACGCCATTCCGGAGTGCGCTGGCAGAGATGAAAGCTGCTAATGCCGTAAATATTCCGGTAAACAGTAAAGCACGCTGCGTGGTACTGATGGCCGCCCCGAAGGCAGGGCCGGCGGGGGTACTTTTCAGGGTGGCATAATCCGTCAGGTACTGCCAGGTATAATCCAGGGTCCAGCCCGCCAGCACCAAATAGAAGGATGCGACCATGATTGCGGTAAGGATTCCCAGCCACCCGATCCAGGCCCAGCCAGGTCCATCTCCCGCCCCCCGGAAGGCATCTACGGCGTCTTTACCGCTTCGCTTACCCAGTGCGTTTTCCAAAATCATGAGGGGAATGCCCATCAGTAGCGTGAAACCGACGAAGGCCAGGACGTAGGCTCCCGCCCCGAAAAAGTGTACCCGGTAGGGAAAAATAACCAGGTTGGCCACGCCAATTGCGGCCCCGGCGGAAGCCAGTACGTGGCCGGTTTTTGAAAATTTCATATTGATATTTTAGTGGATACTTTAACCGGGGCGTCTTTTTTGCAGCAGGAGATAGAGCCCCAGCAATAATCCTGCAACTACTACGCCCCACATCCAGCCGGACAGGCTTCTGCCGGGCAATTTGCCGGCATCACCGTAGTAAGTGAACCCGGCCCAGTAATAGGGAGACTTGAGGTAAGCAGGAACGTCCGCCCGCTCAAGGTACTCCAACTGTGCGGCATGAAGCGCTAGGGGCTTAGGTAGCCCTGCGGCCAGTTGTTCGTAGAAACTGGTCATCACCTGCATAGTTGCACGGTCGTTAAGTGACCATAAGCTAGCGACCACTCCTTTAGCGCCGGCAGCCGTAAAGGCGCGCCCCAGGCCGAGGACCCCTTCCCCCCGCGCTAATGGTCCGATGTTACTCTGGCAAGCACTCAGGGTGACGAGCTCCGCCGTAAGCCGCAGGCTGTACAAGTCCGCCAGGTAAAGGGGCTCAGTAGCCGTAAGAATACGCGCTGGTTCTTCGGTCCCCATTGACGCGAAGGCGTGTGTAGACAGGTGTAAAATCCGGTAAAGCGGGCCGGCGGCAAGCAAAGTGTCCCTGGTCGCCAGGCTTCCCGTCACTACCTCCTCCCGGTAATGCGTGGCCAGGCCTTGAATTTCTTCTTCACTAAAGGGTAGCGGGCTTGCTGCCGTCTCCGCTTGTCCTGATACAAAAGGGGCAAAAGCAAAGGCCTCTTTGCCGGCCCGGGTGCGTTCGTCCATCTGGCGCGCAAGCACCGTTGCTGAAGGGGCGTAACTAATGGCATTCCTGCGCAGCAGGTAGGCAGCATTCCCCAGGTCTTGTGCTCCGCCTTCCGTTACCAACGCGGCGAACGGCAGGTAAGCGAGCAATCCATCCGGTACAATCAGCAATTGCTCTCCTGCGGCTACTTCCAGTGGTAACAAAAGTACTTCGTACACCTGCTGGCTGAGTTGCAGGTAGTTTTGTACCTGCCCCTCGATGGCGGTTGGGTCGGTATAGTACGTGAGCAGCTCGCGCACCAGCGTGCCTATTTCCTCCGCTCCTCCCAGATAATGGGTAGTAGCCTGCGTAGCGGTCAGGCTGAAGGCGTAAACCGACTCCGCGCCGAACAGGTAATGAATTTGCCGGTCCCAATCCCCCTCTTTCAGTTGAAGGCGTGCCTCGCTGAGGTTGACCAATTCCGGCATCAATAATCGTTGGCGTACGCCCGGGTACCGGCCGGTTACTTCCTCCCGCAGTAAAGACAGGGTGTCACTTGCCGCCAGCAAGGCTAACCTGAGGGTTGCCTCTTCTGCCTCAGCCGCCGTCAACAGGTCTCGTTGTTTTTGCTTGACTGCGTAGTCTGCCTCCGCCAGTTGCCTGGACAATTGCGGATCAATCATTTTTTGTACATCCTCCCTTAATAGTGCTTCGAGTAGCAGGATGGAGCGGCTTCGCTCCAGAAAATAAAAAACGCTGGCCGTATCCTTATTTGCTTCACTGAGCCGGACTCCCGTTTCGTACAGGGGCAAGGCTTCGCGCCGCCAGAAGAGCTTGCTGACTTGCCCTCCAAAATCCATTCTTAACACGTCCGCCAGGAGATCGGCGGCGCGTACTACCTCCAGGGCACCTTCCTTATCCTTTAACAGGGAAAGGAGGTGCACCCGGTCGACCAAAAATTCAAAAACCAACTGCTTATATTCACTAGCCTGCAGTTGGTCCGGCGTAGGAACGGGCGTCTCTTCCGAGAATTCCCAGCCACTGACGACGTAAGCGATCGCCCGGGTATTCTCCTTCAGTGCTTGTTGATATTTCCCGTCTTTAGCCGCCAGGGACGCGCTGGTATTTGCGAAAGTACTTAAGACCTCCGGCCCACCGTATGCCGCGGCGTAAGCTTCCCCGCTGGCCAGACTGCGTCTTCCGGCCGCCAGGTCTCCCTCCTCCTGATGCGTCAGGGCCAGGAGGTTGTACATGACGGCCTTATCGTAATCGAGTTCAAAATCCTTCGCCAGTGCCAAGGCTTTTTCCGTTACGTCCCGTGCTTCACGGTAGCGCTTCAGGTGGAAGTACGCTCTCCCCTGGCCCATGTACGTCATCAACAAAGAGGACAGGTCGTTTTGCCCGGCAAATTTTTCAGCTGCCGCCGCGAAGGCCGGAAGGCCGGCCTCATATTCCCGGGCCTGGTTGGCCTGTTCCCCCTGTAGGCGCAGGGTCTCAGCCTCAGCAACCCGCCCAACTGCCTGCTCGGCAGGGCGAGCAATGGCCTCGCGCGCTTCCGTAAGCATAACCGCTAAAAGCGCCTGTGACTGTCCTAAATCACCCGTGGCGTGCCAGAGTTTTACCAGTTGCTGCTGGTTATTATGCCGACGGGAGTAGTTATCCAGTTGGGTAAAAACGAGGTTAGCCTCCTGTAAATAAGGTAATGCCAGTGAATACTGGCCGTTCAACCGGTAAAAAAGCCCCAGGTTCGCCAGTGACTTACCCAGTGGAATGGCCGGCGCATCAGCGTAGAGTACCCGCTGTGCAGCAAGGGCCTGCAAGGCATAGTGGATGGAGGCTTCCAGGTCCTGTTCCGAGCCGTATGCATAGATGCTGCGTTGGTGAAAAACCAGGCTAAGGCTGTCAT
>JAUIIF010000003.1 GCA_030431945.1 Bacteroidia bacterium
CGTAACCATCGCCGACCTGGCCGTTGCGCTCAACTGTGGACAGATCAAGACGGGCTCCGCCAGCCGCTCCGACCGGATCGCGAAGTACAACCAGCTGCTCCGCATCGAGGAAGAACTGGGCAGTACGGCCTACTTCCCGGGGCGTGACCTGCTGAAAAAATTAGGACGATAAGTGAAAACTTCCGTTTTTACTTCTGCTGGGCGGTACCGACAAGTGTTGGTGCCGCCCATCTTTATTACCGGAAGGGGTGGTTACCGGTAGGCGGAGGCATACCTAAGTTAAACCACTCCGGCTTAGGTATAAAGGTCAAAAAGTGAAGGTGTTGATAAGGTTAATTGCAGGGTGAACAAAGAAGCAGGGCAGTCACAAGGTCGCCCGTCATGGGGGTTGGCCCCAACGTAAGCTGACTCGTCCGCCCGGAGACTGCTTATTGACGCTCAGGAAATCTGCCGTTCGGTGGACGAGCCAGGTCGCTAGCTCCCGCCTCGGCCGACGAACTTTGCCTGCTTGCGAAAGGAAGGGAATAATTTTCCTTCAATAGTAGCTATTCAATATCTTTACCATACGATATGGCCCAAAAGAAAAAAACAGATCCCATTGCCGACTTGTGGAACAAGTTGCCGCCCTACCTGCGGAACCGCTACTTCCTGGCCCTGGTCGCGTTCTCTTTCTTCATGGTGTTCATAGACCGGCACGACATCGCCACTCAGTTCCGTCTCCACTCAACGGTAGAGCGCCTGGAGGACGATCTGCAGCGCTATGATGACCTGATTGACGAAGCAGAAGCAGAGAAGTTAGACATGGAAGCTAACCGGGAAACCTTTGCCCGGGAGGGCTACTTCATGCAGAAAGATGATGAGGACGTCTTCATCATCGTAGAGGAAGGGGAGGAGGAAAGGTAAACGCAGGTTGACCTGTATCACCGTGGCTCAGCTACAAAAGTGGCCGGACGAATAACCTTTCGCCCGGCCGTTTTTTCAAGACGCGGAATCGAACCGCGACACTCGGTATTGTGAAACCGATGATCTAACCCATTGATCTATCCTGAAGGTGCATCGTACGTGCTGCAGACCCGATTGCCTCAACACACTGCCCGCGTTTTTCCAACTAAACTACGAGACCCGTTGGTGAGGATAATGATGGTGGTCTCGGGGGGATTCGAACTCCCGGTTCGGGCAATAGCAATCTGCGGTCGTCACTAACGACGGGGTGAAGCTGAAGCTGGGAGCGAAAGACTGGTACTGAAGTACAACGTCACGGCTTTCGTGCCGGAAATTGTACGGGGTTCAGCTTGAGACTAAGGCTTAAGCTAGCTCCAATTTTTTCGTTCCGGTGCCCGTAGGCACCGGAACGTTGTGATTAAGCGTTGATGTGATCAAGCAGCTGCCCGACCACCTGTACCTTTACCACTGCGGCGGTATTGGCCTGGGCGCGGGCAACCTTGACCGCTTCCAGCAGTTCATTAATGCGGCCGAGCAACTCATTTTTGCGACTACGGCTGATCTTACCGCTGGTGTAGACGGTTTCGTAGCGACCGACCTGAATGTCCAGGTTCAGCAACTCCGTCTGGGCGGGGTGTTCCTTGGTCGCCTCGTATTTCACGACGACCTTCGGGCGCTTGATGGAGCGGAATTTTACTTCCGGTTCGGTGACGTAGTAGCCGAACTGCTCATCCATTTCCCAGCGCTTAGCCGCGTCCAGGGTTGGCAATGCCTGGTACAGTTCCCGCAATTTGAGGAGCTGCCCTTCAATGGCCAGCAGGGTGGTGGCGGCCAGCTGGCCGAAGGACTTATCCCCTACCTTCAGTTCCGCACGAGCGGTACCGGAAGCGTTGGTTTCTTCCTTTTGCAGTACGGCCAGGAAGCCTTTGGCGAACGTATCCTGCGCCAGGGCCAGCGCCTCGTCTACGGTCATGACCATTTCCTTGTTTTCATCCGGAATATGCTCGGCGTTTTCTTCCAGCGGCACGTACCGCTTAGTAAGACCGTCGAACATTTCGGCTTGTTTTTCGAAGGTTTTGCGCAGCCGGCCCAACTCCAGGTTGGCTTTTTGCTTGCGGTCCTGCTCCACGGCAAGTACCTCGTACAGTTTGTTCATCAGGGTTTCGTTTTACGTGTGAAAATATATGTCGAGCCTTGGTAAATAAGTTGCACACCTGCCTAATCGCTTTGTCTCCCAACGCTACATGCATTACCTTCGCGAGCAATTCAGACCGTTTGCGTTTTTTAGGGCGCGGACGCAGGGTGCAAACCCGGTTAACTGGCAGTGCCTGATTGACCGGCCGCTCATCATCTTACAACTAAAAAATTTATAACTAATCTCCAGATGGCAGTTCTCGTACACAAAGACTCCAAGATCATCGTTCAGGGCATCACCGGTAAAGAAGGTGGTTTTCACGCCGAACAGATGAAGGAATACGGCACCAACCTTGTCGGCGGCGTTACCCCCGGCAAAGGTGGTCAGGAAACCCTCGGTGTCCCCGTGTTCAATACGGTTGCAGAAGCCGTGACTAAAGCAGGAGCTGACGTCAGTGTCATCTTCGTTCCGCCGCCCTTCGCCGGAGATGCGATTATGGAGGCTGCCGCTGCGGGCATTAAGGTAATCATCTGTATCACCGAAGGTATCCCGGTACAGGATATGGTGAAGGTTCGTTCCTTTATCAACGACTACGACTGTCGGCTGGTCGGCCCCAACTGCCCCGGCGTCATCACCCCCGGAGAAGCCAAGTGTGGCATTATGCCCGGCTTTATCCACCACCCCGGCCGCATCGGCATTGTGTCCCGCTCCGGTACGCTGACGTACGAAGCAGTGGATCAGGTAACCAAGGCAGGCATGGGCCAGAGCACCTGTATCGGTATTGGCGGAGACCCCATCATCGGTACAACGACCAAGGATGCCGTAGAACTGCTGATGAACGATCCGGATACGGACGGCATCATCATGATCGGCGAAATTGGCGGTACGATGGAAGCAGATGCTGCCCGCTACATCAAGGAGCACGGTACGAAGCCGGTCGTCGGCTTCATTGCCGGCCAGACGGCCCCTAAAGGCCGTACCATGGGCCACGCCGGTGCCATCGTTGGTGGCCACGAGGACACGGCGGAGGCCAAGATGAAAATCATGGCCGAGTGTGGCATTCACGTAGTCACCAGCCCGGCAGAGATCGGTATCACCATGGTGAAGGCGATGCAGGGATAAGGCGAAGGCGTCTTGCACGAAACAAACTGAAAACGGGCCGCTTCCTTTAGAGGGAGTGGCCCGTGTCAGTCAGAAGCGGTTAGTTTGAGGCCCGTTGCAGGCCAATAAGAACGAGCGCAAAAAGGTGAAGTTCGCCGGCCTTTGCCCTTCTGGGAAAGGAAGCATAACGATAGCCGCGCAGCGACCTGATTATTTTCCGGGCTACTGCGCAGTTGTCCGCCGAACGTTAGTTTTATTATTTAACTCCTCGGTGAATTAACCAGCTTGTTCTTTGTATTTCAGCCAGCGAGCTATTGTATTGGCCCAGCAGCAACTGTTTGGTGCGGACGCGTTTAACGAAAAAAAGGAAGCTTATGAATCTTTCAGCATCAGGGATATTAATACTAGCTACCCTATTAATTTATGGGTGTGATGAAAATAGACCAACAATTGAATACGTCTACGACTCTCAGCGGATAAGTGCTAAAATTAAGGAGGAACAAATATTAAGTAGATACAATGCTGAAAAGATTAAGAGGTTAGGGTTCCCCATTAGCGAAAACTCACAATATGTCATTAATCTTTTTGAGAATGGTCTCAAGGAAATGGAAGGGCCAGTCGTGAATGGGAAAAAAGAAGGGTTGTGGAAGTATTACTATTCAAACGGAGCTCCTAAGGGACACGTAACGTACAAACAAGGTAAGATCAATGGCAGGGTATTTGAAATAGACTCACTTGGTGGCGTAAGATTCGTCGGAACTCAAATAATGGGGGAACTTGATGGGTGGGCCACCTACTTCTTTGCAGATGGTACCATTAGGAAACAAGGCCGGTTCAAGAATGACCAGGAAGTCGGTCCCTGGATTCGGAATGAATGAAAAAGTCTTCCGCTAACTTATTAAGGCCATGAGAAATACTTAACGGCCTTACCGGTAGGCGCTGCAGCGAGCGCGCGGATGCCCCCATATTTAGCTTGACGAACGGCTAGTCTGCGATCTCCTCAACCACGAACCCCAGCTGCTCAAAATCCCGGTAGAAATCGGGATAGCTCTTTCCCACCACTTCCGGATCTTCGATCCGGATCGGGTTAAGCAGCGCCAGGGGAGCCATTGCCATGGCCATCCGGTGATCGTGGTAGGTAGCAAAGGTGGGCGGGGTAGGGGTAAAGGTGGCTTTACCTTCCTGGCCAAAGTACTGCTGCCCCCCTTCGCTACCACTCAGGTGGGCCGGGATTTTGTACAGGGCTACGCCCAGTTTGCCGAGTTCGGCCTTCATGGCGGCAACGCGGTCCGTTTCCTTGATGAAGAGCGTTTGTAAGCCGCTGTACAGCGCCTGTACACCCAGGCCGGCACAAGTAGCCATAAGGGTTTGGGCAATGTCGGGACAGGTGACAAAGTCTTGTTCAAAAAGGGGCGGGGCGGGGGCGCCTGCGGGCTTTTGCAGGCGCAGGCCGGTGGCGTTGAAGGTTGTGGTAACGCCGAAGCGCTCGTAGAGCTTTGCGACAACAGCATCTCCCTGCACGCTGTCGGCAAAGAGTCCGTCTATTTGCAGGTCTGCGCTGGTGGCCAGCGCCGCCAGGCCGTAGTAGTAACTGGCGGCGGACCAGTCGGCCTCAACCGTAAACTCCCGGGGCTGATAGGCTTGCGGAGGAACGATAATGGTTTGTTCTTCCCAGGTATGCGCTACGCCAAAATAGGCCATCAAGGACAGGGTCATGTTGATGTAGGGCAGACTGACGATGTCGCCTTCCAGGGTCAGGCGCAGGCCCTGTGGCAGGGTGGGGGCCAACATCAGCAGGCTGGAGATGTACTGGCTGCTGGTATCCGCAGCAATGGAGAGCGCACTGGCCCGGTTTAGGGTGCTGTACCCGATTTTGAGCGGTGGGTAGCCCTCCTGCTCGGTGTAGGTAATGTCCGCGCCAAGTTGCCGGAGGGCATCCACCAGGATGCCGATCGGCCGCTCTTTCATCCGCTTGCTACCCGTTAGAATCTGTTGGCCCGGCCGCCGGCTGAGGAAACCGGTAAGGAACCGGAAAGTGGTGCCGGCCGGGCCGGCATCCAGCACTTCTTCCTCACTGTCCAGCAACCGCTCCAGACGGACGGTATCATCCGCCGCGGCCAGGCGGTGAATGGGGAAGCCGCCGGGCGTAAGGGCCCGGATAATCAGGGCACGGTTGGCGATGGACTTGGAGCCCGTGAGCGAGATACGACCGGTAAGCGGGGTGTTGGGGTGGCTGAGTTGGTACATGGGGTTGGCAGACATGGCAAAAGCTTGAAGGGTGTAAAGGTAGACAAGCCCGGCGCCTTATCGTTGACCGGAAACGAACAGATGGGGCAGCAATTACGATTTGTATGGCGTAGTATTGAGCGGCGGCGTTACACTGCAGCGCTCGCGCTTACCCCTTTAGCCGGCACCGGCGGCCGCGCCCCGGAAAATCAGCATCTGGCCGCAAATTGTATCTTGTCGGTCCAGGTCTACTTACAGTTTAGCCTTCAACCATGCGCATTACCCGAATTCTCCGACCACCAACCGAAAAGGCACGCATGAAACGTGCGCCGACCGGCGCCGTTCCCGGAACACTCCTGTACACCGGCCAGCAGGAAATGGAAGAGGTGCACGTGCACCTCACCCATTATGATGCCGAACACTTTGATTGTAAAACAGCCCTGGACAGCATCCCCGAAGACGATGCACCGGGACAAACCACCTGGTACGATGTGCGGGGCCTGCACCGCACGGACCTGATCGAAAAAATCGGTAAATCTTACGGCATGCACCAGCTGGCGCTGGAGGACGTGCTGGACGTACAGCAACGCCCCAAGATGGAGGCCTACAAAGACGGGATTCTGCTGCAGATCAAGGCCTTTGATTTTGATAAAAAAGAGCTGGACCTCAGCATTGAGCAAGTATCGATTTACCTGACCGGCCAAACGGTGATCACCTTTCAGGAAGATGCCGGAGACCTCTTCGTAGCTGTACGTAACCGCCTGGAAACGTCAAGCGGAAGAATCCGGTCACGCGGAGCGGATTACCTCGCTTATGCCCTGATTGACAGTGTGGTCGACCATTACTTTACCGTACTGGACAAAATCGAAGAAACGCTGGATGAGCTGGAAGATACTATTCTCACCAAGCCGGAAATGGCCACCAAGTCGCGCCTGCACGACCTGCGCCTCGCGCTACTGACCATGCGTAAAAGTACCAGCCCGACGCGTGAACTGACGAATAAGTTCGGCGATACGGAACACGCCCTGGTGACGGAGGACACCCAGCTTTTTGTCCGGGATTTAAAGGATCACATCATTCAGATTACGGACCTGGTGGAAACGTACCGGGACGTGACGAATGGATTGTACGACCTGTACGTAAGCGAAATCAGCTTCCGGATGAACAGTGTCATGCAAACCCTTACCATCTTTTCCACCATCTTCATGCCACTGGGCTTTCTGGCCGGAATTTTCGGGATGAACTTCGCCTACATCCCGGGCCTGGACAACCCTTATGGCTACTATATTCTGTGGGCGGTAATGATCATGCTGTCTGGCGGGATGTTGATTTGGTTCAGGTGGCGGCGCTGGCTGTAATACCAGAGGTAAACCTTGAATTGGCGAGGGATAATGGTTAAATTGAGTGGCTGGTGCGCTAAACTTTGAGCAAATGCCCCATAAATGCGTTCTTTACCACGAAAACCAACACTAAGCAAAATGAATAAGCAGTCATTGACCATCCTGGCCGTCATCCTGGCTATCCTGTTTCTGGGTAGCCTGTTTTGGGGGATAAGCCGTAACAGTGCGGCGGGCGAACTCACCGCTGAAAACACGGAATTAAGCGGAGAAGTGAGCCAGCTGGCGGCGCTCCGCGCCACCCTGGAGGCCCAGGTTGACAGCCTGGGAGCGGTTTACGAATCTGCCGTAGCAGATAACGAATCACTGCAAGGACAGCTGACGGAAGCCCAGGAAACGACCAAGCGGGCGCTGTACGATATGCGTCAGGCTCAGAAAAGTCGCAAAAACGATAATGAAGTTGCCTACAAGATGCGGGTCGAAATCGAGGACCTGATCAACGCCCGGGCCAACCTGGAACGCAGTGTTTTGGAACTGGAGGCTGAAAACCAGGAGCTGCGCAAGGCTAACGTAGTCCTGCGCCAGGACCTGAGCGACGCCAAAACGGCAGCTTATAATTTTGAGAAAAAAAGCGAAAACCTGGAAACCATGGCCCAGACTATGGAGAAGCAAATCAGTGAAATGACGCTGGGCGCCTTTAAAGCCTCCGCTATCCAGGTGGATATGTATTCAGGGCGTAAGGGCACGAAGGTAACGGCCGATGCCAGTCGCGTACGGCGGATGAACGTCAGCTTCGACCTGACCAACGTTCCGGATAAATACCTGGGGGTACGCCCTATTTACTTGGTCCTGACGGACCAGTCCGGCACCCCCATCACTTCCGAGAATCCGGTGCGGGCCAAAGCCATCGTCAACGGCGCGGAAATGGACCTGATCGCCCTGGAGGGCCGCGACGTGAACGTAGAGAAAAACCAGCGGATCAGCTTTACGCACGACCTGGACGTGAAGTTGACGGCCGGTGCCTACCGGGCCCAGATTTTTACGGACCTCGGCTCGTTGGGGGCTGTTGCGGTCAACCTTCGCTAGTCAGCACCTGCGGTACGCTGTTCCGGGTAAAGCCAGGGCAAGCGTAGGCTGGCTCGTCGGCCGCAACGTGAAAGACGACCCTGGTTCCGTCCGCGCAGCAGCCCGGCACGGAATCAGGCCACTTCGTGTCCGCCTCGGCCGACGAATGCTCGCTTCCTGCGATTACCCTATTGATGAAACCTAATGGCTGGACTGCGAACGACTAGTTTCGTACCTTTGCCCCCGCTTTATCAAAAACCACTGAACACATGGTATTTCTAGAATTTGAGCGTCCCCTCGAGAAACTCTACGAACAGCTGGAAAAGGTCCGCGAAGTCGCTGAGGATGGAGTAGTGGATATGCAGGAGACCATTCAGGAGTTGGAGAGTCGTATCAAGCAAACCCGCAAGGAAATCTACAGTGATCTTTCCGGCTGGCAGCGTGTACAACTCAGCCGCCATCCGGAACGTCCGTATACCCTGTACTACATCGAACAAATGTGCCGGAAATTCGTGGAACTGCACGGTGACCGGAACTTCGGGGATGATAAAGCAGTCGTGGGGGGCATCGGCAATATGGACGGCCAGACGGTGATGATTATCGGTCATCAGAAAGGAGTAAATACCAAGATGCGGCAGTACCGCAACTTCGGAATGGCGAATCCGGAAGGCTACCGTAAGGCACTGCGCCTGATGAAAATGGCGGAGCGGTTCGGTTTCCCGGTGGTGACCCTGATCGACACGCCCGGGGCCTTTCCCGGCATTGAAGCCGAGGAAAGGGGACAGGCGGAGGCTATTGCCCGGAATCTTTTTGAGATGGCCCAGTTGCGTGTCCCGATCGTCTGTGCGGTGATTGGTGAAGGCGCGAGCGGAGGAGCTATCGGCATCGGCCTGGGTGACCACGTGATGATGCTGGAGAATACCTGGTACTCCGTCATCAGCCCGGAAAGCTGTAGCAGCATCCTCTGGCGCAGTTGGGATTATAAGGAACAAGCAGCAGATGCCCTGAAGCTGACGGCAGAAGACATGCTCAGTTTCGGCATCATTGACGAGATTGTCAAAGAGCCACACGGGGGCGCACACTCGGGGCCGGAAGAAATGGCAAAGAGCCTCAAGCGGCAGCTGAAAAAAGCCATTGCTGCCCTGCAGGAAAAAGACATTGACCAGGTTATCGAAGAGCGCATTGCTAAGTACTCAGCTATGGGTCGGGTGGAAAATGCTGGGTAATGGCCTGGCTGCAAGACATAAAAGACCGGTTTTTCCGCCGCCGCCTGGAGGCGGAGAGGGCAAAGCCTCCTGCGGGGGATAAAGGACAACGTCTGCATCCGGATACGGTACAGGAAATAACCATTCTCTTCCTGGCCGACTCCGCCGAAGACCGCAAGGTCATTGATAAGTGGCGGGATGCGCATCAACAGCCCGGACGTAAGATCAAGACCTACGGATATTTCGAGCATGAGGTCGGGTCCGCCAGTTTTGATTTCGGAATTGTCTCCGTGAAGGACCTTAACTGGTTTGGCGCTCCGCAGGGCGACGTAGTGGACGACTACAAGGCCGGCACCACGGACCTCCTGATCAGGTTAGGCCCCGCTTCTCATCCGGTGCTCGATTACCTGGCCGCCATCAAGGCGGCATCCCTCAAAGTCGGCCCGTATACCGACGACCCTGCCAACCCTTATCATTTGCAGTACGACGGCGAAAAATTCGGAAAACCGAAGGACCAATTCGCTGCTGTCGCCAAAATTTTCACTTTCACGAATGCAACAGCCTCTTCCACCGTTTAGCGGCACCGGCGTCGCGTTGATCACGCCCTTCAAGGCGGATCTGACCATTGACTATCCGGCTTTGGGAAACATAATTGATTACGTCATCAATGGTGGGGTAGACTACGTTGTATGCCTCGGCACGACGGGGGAAGCCATTACCCTGAGCAGCCAGGAATGTCGGGAAATTCTGGATTTTACCATTCGTCACGTAGATGAGCGCGTCCCGATCGTCGCCGGCTTTTTCGGCGGCAACTATACCGAGAAACTGGAGAAAAACATCCGGGAGTATAACTTTGACGGGGTGGCCGGAATCATGTCCAGCAGCCCGGCCTACAGCAAGCCTCCGCAGTCAGGGATCTACCAACACTTCATGCGGGTGGCGGATGCCAGCCCCCTGCCGGTGATTATTTATAATGTGCCGGGCCGGACGAGCAGCAACGTGCTGCCCGAAACAATCCTGAAACTGGCGGAAAACCACCACAACTTTGCCGCCGTCAAGGAGGCCAGCGGCAGGCTGGAACAGTCGGTGGAAATTCTGAAATACTGCCGGAAGGATTTTGGCGTACTCTCCGGAGACGACCCCATCACGGCGGCGGTCATCGCCATGGGCGGGCACGGCGGCATCAGCGTTATTGCCAATGCTTTGCCGGCGCAGTTCAGCGGCATGGTCAATGCTGCCCTGAACAGTAATTTCCCCGTAGCCAGAAAGCTGAATTTTGATATGCTCGAAGTACACCCCCTGCTCTACGTAGAGGGTAATCCGGTAGGGATCAAAGCAGCTGTCTCCATGCTGGGGCTGTGCCGGAACTACCTGCGCGTACCCCTGGTGCCCCTGTCGGAGCCTTACCGCGAGAAACTGCGCGCACTGTTGGCCCGGGTGCCGGACTTTGTGGTTGAGTAGACCTTTTACCGGAGTAACAATCGTTGTTATACCTAAGTCAAAGTGGTTTAGCATCGCTGCTCCTGCGGGGTGGGACTTTTTCACTTGCTATCGCGGCTGCTGATTTCGTTAAAAAGCCTGCTTACGGGTGGGACCCTTCACCCACCCGACGCTAGCTAAGGCTTCGCCTACGTTTTTTGCCTCATCAGCAACCACGCTAGCTACGCGCTAATTGTCCCAAACCACTCCGGCTTAGGTATAGCATAAGCGGCCGCTGTCTCACGGTCGCCCCAACCGTGCGTTAGCCCCCCGGCGTGGACGCGCCGGCCCGGGCCTGGTCTGCCTCGTCCTTTCCTTGCACCTGCGTCCGCGCCCGTTCGTCGAAAGAGAAAGGTCCCCTGGCCTTCCGCAGAGTAAATTAGCTACAACTGAGGCACTTTGCTTCGGGTAGACAACCAATTTATTTGCCGGATTAACCACGAACCCATCATGAATATTCGCCCTGTTTTTCTCTTTCTTGCCCTGCTGGCCATCGCCTCGTTTACCGCGTCGGCCCAAACTAAACCCTACACTGCTGCGGACTATGACGCCGTACTAACGGCTGTTTTCCCGGAAGACGGACCCGGAGCAACGGCACTCATCTCCCGCAAAGGAGAAGTCGTCTATCACGCCGCTTTCGGTAAGGCTAACCTGGAACATCAGGTGGAAATGCGCACGGACCATATCTTCCGTATCGGCTCCATCACCAAGCAATTTACGGCCGCCGCAATCCTGAAATTGTGGGAGGAGGGCAAGCTCTCCCTCGACGATGACATCACGAAGTTCCTTCCCGACTACCCGACCCAGGGCCAAAAAATAACGGTCAGGCATTTGCTGAACCACACCTCCGGGATCAAAAGCTACACCAGTTTGGAAAGATGGGATGCCCAGGAACATCGCCGGGATCTTACCCCACTCGAAATGATCGATAGCTTTAAAGACGAGCCAATGGATTTTGCGCCGGGAGACGAGTTCCGGTACAACAATTCGGGTTACTTTATCCTCGGCTACATCATCGAGCAGGTCACGGGGCAGGAATACGGAACCTACGTCGAAGAAACGTTCTTCCAGCCGTTGGGCATGGCGCATTCCTCTTACGACCGTACGCAGAACATCCTGCCCAACCGCGCCAATGGATACGGGGCAGGGGAGAGTGGCTACCTGAATGCGCCCTACCTCAGCATGACCCAGCCCTATGCCGCGGGGTCCCTCCTCTCTACCGTAGCGGACCTGCACACCTGGTACCAGGCCGTCGTGGCGGGCAAGGTGATCAGCCCGGAGAGTTTTGCGCTGGCGACGTCGCCCACGGTCCTCAATAACGGAAAGACGGAAAACTATGGTTTTGGCTGGTCGCTTTCGGAGATCGAAGGAAGCCCTGCCTTTGGCCACGGTGGAGGTATCCACGGTTTCCTCACGGCTTCGACTTTTCTTCCGGAAGAAGAAGTTTTTGTAACGGTTTTTTCCAACTGTAACTGTAATAATCCCAACGGAGTCAGTAACAAATTGGCGGCTATGGCAATCGGGAAGTATCAACCCCTGGTGGCGGTAGCGGTGAGCGACGCCTGGCTGGAAGCTTACGTGGGCAACTATGAGTTGATGCCTGACTTTTTCGTAATGGTCTCCGAAAAAGATGATCAGTTGGTGGTCCGGGCTACCGGGCAGGGAGAAATCCCGTTGACGGCTGTTGGCGATCATCAATTTGCGAACGAGGCCGTAGGGATCAAAATTCGGTTTAATCCCGGCGCGGAAGGGGAAGTGCCGACGTTCACCCTCTTCCAGAATGGTGCCGAAATGGAAGCCAGGCGGGTGGACGAATAAGGACACCAACGCCCTGTCGTTGCGGCAAGGCCCCACCGCAATACCCGCGCTGCTGAACGAAGCTGGCTGGGTTGCGTTTCGTTTATACACACGCCACACTACTGGACATTTTTTGGCTCCCTCTCCGCTGAGCCCTTAGGCGAAGCGAGTTGGAGAGGGCAAACCGTAAAATGTTCAGTAGTTCATACACGCGCTTACTCCTGAAAAAAAACAGCAATGCCAGCACTTCCCGGCCTGACGCACACCGCTATCCAGCGCTACCGGAACGGTACGCACGTTTCCGTTGCGGATGTAGTGGCCGTGGAGGAGCCGCTGGATATTCGCATCCGGGCCAGGGGCGTTACCCGGTCGGTGGCCATTACGATGCGCACGCCAGGACAGGATGAACACCTGGCCCTGGGGTTCCTCTTTTCGGAAGGGGTAGTGGGCGCGGACGCCGGTGCGCTGGAAGTTGAAAAGAGCAAGGGAAGAACAATTGCTGAAGCGGACAACGTCATTACCGTTGTGCTGCCGCCGGGGCAGTCCGTAGACTGGAAGCGGCTGGAACGCCACGCCTACACCACCAGCAGCTGCGGCGTGTGTGGGAAAACGTCGCTGGCACAAGTGTACGCCGCAGTACCCTACGGTGAAGTCGGAGGGACGGGCTTACGGGTGTCGCCGGACATCATCCGCTCCCTCCCGGACAAACTGCGCTCCGCCCAGGAACTTTTTACCCAAACGGGCGGCATCCACGCCGCTGGCCTTTTTGATCCGGAGGGCAACCTGCTGCATTTTGCTGAAGACGTAGGCCGGCACAATGCCCTGGACAAACTCATCGGTTATGCCCTGCGGCAAAACCTGCCTCCGCTGCAACAGCACCTCCTCCTGCTCAGCGGGCGGGCCAGCTTTGAACTGGTCCAGAAAGCCGCTATGGCCGGCATTCAACTGGTGGCCGCCGTAGGCGCTCCTTCGTCTCTGGCCGTTTCGCTCGCCGGGGAAATGGGCATCACCCTCTGTGGCTTTACTTCGGAGAAAGGCTTCAATTGTTACGGGGGGGCAGAGCGAATTCTCTGAGCAAACAATCTTCCCCCAAATCTGCTTACCTTAAGTAATTGCCACTACCAACTCACCAACCAACTGATGTCCGAACTCACCCCCGAACGCCTGCACAACCTGGAAATCCGCGAGCGACAGACTAAGGCCGCCGGCCTGCCTGCCCTGAAGTATTCCCTCAAACACGTGGACGAATACATGCACTACGGCGCAGGGTTGCAAACCCTGGCCACCCTCAACCAGAAGGGAGGATTTGACTGCCCGGGCTGCGCCTGGCCCGACCCCGACGACAGCCGTACCCCCATGGCGGAATACTGCGAAAATGGCGTTAAGGCGATTGCCGAAGAAGCGACGAAACGGCGGGCTGACCCCGATTTTTTTGCCCGGCACTCCATCACGGAGCTGGGAGATATGACGGACTTTGAACTGGGCAAATCAGGCCGCATCACCCAGCCCATGCACCTTGCCCCCGGTGCCACCCATTACCAGCCGGTGAGCTGGCAGGCCGCCTTCGATCTCGTGGCGGCAGAACTGAATAAGTTGGACTCTCCCGACGAGGCCATTTTCTATACCTCCGGCCGCGCCAGCAACGAAGCGGCCTTTCTTTACCAGCTTTTCGTAAGGCAGTACGGCACCAACAACCTGCCCGATTGTTCCAATATGTGCCACGAAAGCACGGGTACCGCCCTGAGCGAAGTAATCGGCATCGGTAAGGGAACGACGACCCTGCAGGACCTCCACGAGGCAGACCTCATCATCGTGATGGGGCAAAACCCCGGCACGAATCATCCCCGCCAGCTCTCCGCCCTCGAAAAATGTAAAGAAAATGGCGGCCGGATTATCAGCGTCAACCCGCTGCCCGAAACCGGGTTGCTGACTTTTGTTAATCCGCAGCGCCCGCTTAAAGTCCTGAGCGGAGGGACTGACCTGACGGATATTTTTCTCCAGGTCCGCATTAATGAAGACATGAGCCTGGTCCGGGCCATTTGTAAAATACTGTGGGAGGAAGAAAAAAAAGCGCCGGGAACGGTTTTTGATCAGGAGTTTATTGAGCAGTACACGGCGGGCTACGCAGCCTGGACGAAGATGCTCGAGGAAACGGATCTGGAGGCCTGTATTGACGGTTGCGGCGTTAGCCGCGAACTGATCGAAGAAGCTGCCGGATTGATTCATGGCTCCAGTAAGATCGTGCTGTGCTACGCCATGGGCCTGACGCAACACGAAAATTCCGTTGATGTCATCAAAGAAATGATCAACCTGCTCCTGCTGAAAGGCAGTATCGGGAAGCCCGGGGCCGGAATCTGTCCGGTCCGCGGCCATTCCAACGTCCAGGGAGACCGTACCGTTGGCGTGTGGGAAAAGCTGAAGCCGGAACTGCGCGAACGCCTCCGGGCGGTTTTTAACTTTGAGCCACCCACTGAGGATGGTTATGACGTAGTCAACAGTGTAAAGGCCATGGGAGAAGGCAGGGCCAAGGTGTTTTTTGCCCTGGGGGGAAATTTCCTCTCCGCTACGCCCGATACGGTGTACACGGCCAAAGGCCTGAGGCAATGTAACCTGACGGTCCACATTTCCACCAAACCCAACCGCAGCCACGTGGTTCACGGCCGGCAGGCCCTGATTCTGCCTTGTCTGGGAAGAACCGAAAAGGACCTCCGGGCAGAAGGCGAGCAGTTTGTGAGTTGCGAAAATTCAATGGGCGTGGTACAGATGAGCAAAGGCGTGCTGGAGCCCGCGAGTGAGCACCTCCGCAGCGAGTGCGCCATCATTGCCGGCGTCGCCAAGACGACGCTGGGCGACCGGACAACCGTAGACTGGGCAAACCTGGTGAGGAACTATGATAATATTCGGGAGCTCATCGCTGCCTGCGTTCCGGGGTTTGAACGGTACAACGAAAAAGTCCGGGAACCAGCTGGGTTTTACCTGCCTAACGGACCGCGCAACCGGCGGTTTGATACCGCGGATGGTAAAGCACACTTCACCGTTTCTCCCCTCAGTAACCACGCACTGGCACCAGGAGAATACCTGATGATGACCGTCCGGAGCCATGACCAGTACAATACGACGATTTACGGGATGCACGACCGCTACCGGGGCATTCACCATGAGCGTCGGGTCGTCATGATGAACGAGCAAGACCTGGCTGCCGCAGGACTTGTTACCGGAGACAAGGTGGATCTTTCCAGCGAATACGACGGCGAAACGCGGTACGCCCGCTTGTTTCAGGTCGTGGCTTACCCCATTCCGTCAGGCAATATTGCTACCTATTTCCCGGAGGCCAACAGCCTGGTGCCCATTACCCGCACGGCCCGGGGCAGCAATACCCCGATCAGTAAGTCGGTACGGGTTCGCCTGCATAAGCGCTAATCCGGGGATACCTCCTAAGGAAGGCCGCCCCGCGCAGCAACCCGGAACGGAATCAGCTCGTTCCTTGCGCCTTGGCCGGCGACGGAGTTTGCGCTTGCCCTGGAGCTTGCACCGGCGTCCGCGCCCGAATTGTTATCTCTATCCTACTACCTTCCCACCCCGCAATCTGAGCCATCACAAGAAGCGAGCGTTCGCCGGCCGAGGCGGACACGAAGTGGCCTGACTCGTCCGCCGAAAAGCGGTTTTCCGGGCCAATCTCTCGGCGGACGACCACGCAGCAACCCGGAACGGAATCAGCTCGTTCCTTGCGCCTTGGCCGGCGAGTGAGTTTGCGCTCGCCCTGGAGCTTGCACCGGCGTCCGCGCCCGAATCGTTCCTAAAACCTACCTTAGCCCCCCTTAGCAACCGGCAATAAAACCTTGCCGACTTAATCCGGCCCCCAACTATGCGACTTGCTCTATTCGTCTCCGGCACTGGTTCTAACGCCCGTACGATCATCGACCGTTTTCAGGCCCACCCTGAAGATGGCGTTGAGGTGGTATTGCTCGTTAGTAATAAAGCAACAGCCGGGGCACTGGCGATGGCTACGGAACGTGACGTTCCTACCCTCGTGTTAGCGCGGAAAGACTTTTATGAAACCGAAGAACTACTCCAGGATCTGGCAAGTTTTCGTGTTGATTTCATTGCTCTGGCCGGTTTTCTCTGGCTGGTGCCCGCTTACCTGGTGCAGGCTTTTCCCCAACGGATACTGAACATTCACCCTGCCTTGCTACCGGCCTACGGAGGAAGGGGGATGTACGGTGCCAACGTGCACCGGGCCGTAAAGGAGCACGGAGAAACGGAAAGCGGCATCACCATCCACTACGTCAATGAAAAGTACGACGAAGGTAATACCGTCTTTCAGGCAGCGGTGCGCCTGGATCCGGAGGATACCCCGGAGCAAATTGCCGAGCGGGTTCTCCGCCTTGAGCACGCCAATTACTGGCGGGTGTTACGCCGTCTTGCGGACTGACGAAAAGGATAAGCTCAGCGGCGTATCCACCAAATCAATAAGCCAACGATCAGGAGACTGGCTAAGGATAAGGGCAACCAGAGGCCTTTTCCTGTAGTGCCCAGCTGCAGCGGTAATTCCGGTCCGTAGTACACCAGCCCGGCCCAGTAATACGGATGACCGAAGGCGGGGTTCGTAACCTGTTTCCGGTAGCTTATTCCCGCCTGGTAAAGTGCCTCTGCGGGCCCGAGGCCGGCCCCCAGCCCGTCGTAGGTGGCGTTAAGCATCTCGGCGGTGGTGGCATCGTCAATGGACCACAGGCTCAGCACGAGCGCCGGCGCGCCGCGCCGGGCAAAACCGCGTCCGAGGCTGGCCACCCCTTCCCCGAGTAAGCGTTCTCCCAGCCCGGTTTCACAGGCTCCCATGACCACCAGGTCGGCCTTGAGGTCGTGGTCCGCCAGATCCGCCATGGTATAGCGTTGGTTGGCTGCCGGGCCGTACAGCAAAAAGCTGCCGCCGTCTTCTACGTAAGCGTGGGTGCCCAGGTGCAGCAGGCTGTAATCATCGGCCCTGGCGCGGAAGGCCTCCGGACTGGCCTGCGCATTAATCAGGGTATCGGTGGGGTACAAGGCTGCGAGGTGGCGAACGGACCGGATGGTTGCCGGAAGCTCCAGAGACGGCGTAATGGGGGCTCCGGCGGTCAGGCGAGCCACTGGTGCCAGGGCAAGTGCCTTGCCATTGCCCCGCCCCCGCTGGGTGCGCGCGAAATCGAGCAACTGTACGGAAAAGGCGTAGTGGATGTCGTGGTCTTTGGCCAGCCAGGGCCAGGCCTGGTAGTTGGTGCCTTCCGGCGCGGCATCCGTAAGGAGGGCACCAAAGGGAAGCAGGTAAAGATCGCCGTCCGGAACGATGGTCAGCGGCGTTCCCGCTTCGAGGTTGAGTGGCCCGACTAACTGCGCATAGAGAAAGCGGGCTTCCTCGGAGGAGATAACGGCGTTGCGATCCGTTAACTGCTGCCGGAATTGCAGCAGGCGCTGCCGCCAGTTGGAAGGGTGGGGTAATTCGATGATGGCTAAGCCATCACGGGCGGACCAGCGCAGTGCCAGGGCCCGGCTGGCGGAAACGAAGTATTCTACCAGTGTCCGATCCTTTCCCAAAATTGCTGCGAAGCGGGCAGGGTCGGGCGGGGGAGGGCCCAGGCGCGCGGCGGCATAGCGGGGGAAGGCATGGAAAATACTGTCTTGCAGACTACGGAAAACCTGCAATTGAGCCGGGTCGTCCGCCGCCAGGCGGGTTTGGCGGGCAAGGTGGTCAAGGCGGTCACGAACGGTTTCCGGCAGGGCTTCGCCTGCCCGGTTGGCGTTAAGCTCATCCAGCAGGAGGCGGGCCCGCGCCTTTTCCAGGAAGTAGAACGAGGATACGGGGTCGCCGGCGGCTACGGCAGCATCCAGCGCACATTCGTAGAGGGTGCGGGCGTCTGCCCGCCAGTAGTTGCGGGTGTCTTCCAACAGCTGGTCCTGGCGCATCAGGTCAAGCAGTTCGTCCGCCCGGCGGTAGGTAGCCAGGGCGTGTTCGTAATGCACGATATCCCCCCGATCGGCCAGGGCCTGGTGGGCTTTGCCCTTGTCCAGTAGATAGGTCAGCGCCGGGAGTTGGTAGCCGGCGCGGAGGGTGCTGAGAGAAGGCAGCTCTTCCTGGCGCTGGGGGTCGTATCCCGCCAGGTGCCAATCCAGCGCAAGGTTCGCGTAGCGCAGGGCGGAGTCCGGCTCGTTGCGGGTAAGGTAAAGGGTAGAAAGATTGTCATAGTCTACTGCAACGTACTCGTCGGGCTGGTAACCGTCGGCAAACCCCAGATCAATAGCCAGCGCTCTTTCGTATTGTTCCCGGGCGCGTTCCAGTTGTCCCGCCCGCCGGTAGGCGAGGCCGAGGTGGGTGGCCGCAACGGCTTCGGTGACTTCATCTTGCTGGGTCCGGGCATTTTCCCGCAAGTTAGCGGTCAGTAACCCGATGGCTTCCTCGTAGCGCTTTAGCTTGACGAGGGCTAAGCCCAGGTCGTTATTGGCTTCCAGCACGAGGCCGTCCGCCCCGGCGGCAGTTGCCAGCCTGATGGCTTCGCGCAACTGGGTGGCGGCCTGGCGGATCCGGCTTTCCTCCTCCTGCTGCAGCAGTGCTGCCCCGGCATTTCTGATCAGGGTGGCCCGGTCAGTAGCACTGTTGACAAACGGAGGGTGGTTGCCGGCTTCCCGGTAGGCCAGGGCGGCGGCTTCGTACTCTCCCAGGTCGCGGTAACACCGGCCAAGCTGAAAGTAAGCAGCCCCTACTTTTCGATTCGGCGCGCGGTGTAATACCAAATCAAAATGGTCAATAGCTTCCTTGTACTGCCCGGTCTTATGGTAGTAGAGACCGAGGTTGAAAGCGGAAAGTAAAACTGCCTCCAGGTCACTCTCCTCGTGTTGCAACCGGATCGTCAGGGCCTCTTCCGTACGTTGGATGGCGGACGCATAATCCCCCTCATCATCGAGTACTTTACCTAATTCGTGTAGAATGGCGGCACGGTCCTGACCATCCCTGGAGGCTCCGGCCAGTAGCTGCCGGAGCGAGTCCAGTGGTTCCGTTGCCTGTGCCCGCAGCGGCTGGCCGGGGCCTGCCGTGCTGATGAGCTGAATCAGAAGAAAAACGGTCAGGGAGCCAGACCGAAGAAAAGTGAACATGGTGGCTGCTTCTGAATACCCGTAAAAACCATCATGACCAACAACAAGGATGAGCAATATCCACGGTATTAGCCACCATTGAAATTGGCGGGCTATCGTAATGCAGGTAAGTTAGGGGACGTTTACCCAATTAAAGAAAAAGAAAGGATAAGACGTTCCGTTTTGGCTGACCGTATTCTGCTGCCCCTGCGACATAATGGCCTGCAGTACGGCGTTCCTTGCCCAGACCCCGCCTCCGGCAGGGTGCAGGTGCCGATGCTGGGCTGCCAGGGCCGTGGCGTAAGGAGCGGCTACGGAGGTGCCCCGTTTTACGAAAGGAACAGGTCCGGTAGGCGGAGCCAGGTGGACCGGGATGTAGCCATAGTTGCCCCCGCCGGCAGCGGTGACGAAGCCGCCCACATTGCCCGGCGTGGCAGCTTCCAGCCGGATGTTTGAATAGGGCCAGACGGAGGTAGGCGTCCGGGCCGCAGAGATGAACAAATGTGAATGAAGACGTTCATTCACGTTCCCTTCCAGAGCGTAGGAAGAGGGGTAGTGGGCCAGCTCCGCCAGGTCAATTCTTTCGTTTCCGGCAGAACCGACGGTAACGACGCTTTTGCTTTCGGCAAATTCAAAAGCCTTGCGCAGGATTTTATCGTCCTCTCCGTAAAAACCCCAGCTGGCGTTGATCACGTCGGCCCCGTTTTCTGCGGCGTACAACACCGCACAGGCAGCATTGAAACTGTTGCCTACACCGTTCTCATCCAGAATTTTAAGGGGCATGAATCGGTAATTAACGTCCGGCGCGTAAGTATGCAGCTGAATGGCGATCCGGGAAGTAATGTGCGTACCGTGGGAATGATCGTCAAAGGGCGAGTTGTCGTTATTCACAAAGTCCCAGCCAATCCGGTCATCAGCGAAGCAGAAGGGGTCTTTCGTACTGTTGGGGTTGGGGTGCTCCCAGAGGAACAGGCGGGCACCTCCCTGCGGATGGTTGGCCTCCTGGTAAATGTAATCGATGCCGGAGTCAAGGACGGCAATGTCTACGTTGGCGGCGGGTTTTCCGCTTTTAAGGATGGTGAAATTGGGGGGCAGGCCGGTGGAGATTTTGGGCTGGGGAATAATGTGCTGACGATCGGGATTGAGGTAGTAGTTGGGTTCTACTTCTTCTTTGCCCAAGTTGGAGGCAATGGCTTCCTGCCCTTGCTTCCCGCGTTCTTCGCCCCCGATGCCTTTTACGTGTACCCGGGTTATTTGCCGGTCTCCGCAGCCACAGGTGGCCAACTGCGTCACGTTTTTATTGCCGAAGCTGTTTTTCAGTTTCAGGATGTCCCGCTCCATCAGCGCAGCGGCGTTGGCTCCTTCGTAGGCAAGCACGTATTCGTCCGTAACGTAGGCCGCGTTCCGGGCCCGACCGACCTGGTACCCGAGGGGGGTAAGTGTCTTACGTAACCGGGTGTATATCCGGAAATACTCCTCGTCGGTAGGCTGGTCTACATTGTCACTTTGAGCCGCCAGGTGTACGGGCAGGAAGGAGAGCAGTAGCAAAAGGATTAAAGCACGCATAGTGATATTGTGTCTAGGTGATCAGAGGGAAATATTGGCGAGTAAGCTGCGGGCCCGCTCGCTAAAGGGGGAATTATTGTTCAGGGATATTTCTCGAAGCAGGCTGCTGGCGCGGGCCGTTTGTCCATTGCGCAACAGGGCCAGTGCCCGGTACCAGTTGGCGGGGTGGCCGTAATCAGCGTCGTCTTTCAGGGCTTCCAGGGTGATCATGGCTGCGGCGGGCTGATTGGCCCCCAGCTGGCTGATGCCGTAGTACAATTGTATCTGGGGCGCGGTCGCAGGTGCCAGGGAAGCAGGAGGTGCCAGGAAATGGGCTGCAAAAGCGTCTGTCGCTTCCGCATAGTCGCGCCGATCATAGGCCAGCATCGCTGCGGCTAAAGGTCCGCTGATGGCCGCGGCCGTGTCGCTCCCGCCCATGGTTCGCCCGCTCAGGTCGTTAGCGTACGGCGTAAAGGTTTCGGCAAATACTGCTTCGGCATCGAACGCAGACCGTTGGCTGGCCCACCAGCTGCCGGCGGCAATGAGCAACAGGATGGCGGCCGCAGCGGCGTAGAGCCGGCGGAGGCGGCGGATTCTGGCCGGCGGCCTGCGCTCCGCAGGAACGTCCTGTTCACCTGCGGCCCCGCCCGAACTATCAGCGGGTTGATTTACTTTTTCCGGCGTTTCGCCAAATCTTGCCGCGAGTAGGCCGTCCAGCTCCTGGAGGAGGTCATTGGCGGCGTCATTATCGGCGAGTTCCTGGCGGCCACGCGCCGCGTGGCGGGCAAAATCATCAGCCGGCCCGGCGGGCTGTTCACCCCGCAGCCAAGCCTCCCGTTCCGGGTTATTTGGATTGCTCATGTGCTAATTTTTCGAGGTGATTACGGAGATTACGACGTCCATTCTGTAGGTAACTTTTCACTTGTTTAAGGTCGTAGCCAGTTTGCTCGCAGACCTCAACGTAGGAGTGCCCCCGCAGGTAGAATAAGCGGACACAACGTGCCTGCTGTTCGGAGAGCCTGGCCAACGCATCGGGCAGGTGAGCCAAATGTGCTTCACTAAGAGGACGCTCATCGGAGGGATATTCCACAGCTTCGGACGCAGCAATTTTTGCGGCGTGCTCTCGCTCCCTGACTTTCTTGCGCAGTACATCAATGCAGTAGTTGCGGCTGGTGTAAAAAAGCCAGGCCCGGAAAGTATCGATGGGTTGGTTGCATACCTTCAGGGTCACCTTCTCGAAGATGTCCATGGTCGCGTCGCGGGCAGCTTCCCGTTCTTTTAGATAGTCGAGGCACAGGCCGACGACCAAGTGTCCATACCGTTGATATAGGATGCCCAATGCCTGCCGTTTGTCTTGCTTACAAAAGGCTGCCACCAGCTCCAGGTCCGTTGCAGAGTGCATACTGAAGAGGTATTCCGAAGTGTAGGGATGCCGGCCATTGCCGGGTGAAAAAGTCAGCTTGTATTACAGGTTGTCTCGCAACGAATTTAGAAAAAGTTTCTCGCCTTTGTGGAATTTCCTCGGGGCGTCCGTCCCTATCCCGAATTTTCACCCTTCCCGCCGGCACTGCGGTTCCGGCGATAACCCAATCCCATCCCATCATGTTTACTCGCCTCTTTCTTTCCCTCTTCCTGGTCTGTACCCTGGCCGTTTCCGCCTCCGCTCAGGCAGGCACCAACCCTTGTGCTGACCTGGCCAGGAAGCACCTGTCTACCCTCGATCAGCACCTTGATCTGGACTACCAGCAAATGAAGTGCCTCAAAGCGAAGGCCGAAAAATTCTGCGCGGCCAACCAGCAAAATCCACCCACCAGCGCGGCGCAAAAGGATAAGCGCGTAGCCGCTTTCCGCAAGGCATTGCTGGAGTGCCTGAGCCCGCAACAACGCAAAAAAGTGACGACCCACTACCGGGATGCCCGGGACGAGCAGGCACGTCGCGATCTGCTCAAGGCCTTTATCGACGAATTCGGTGACGAGGTCATCGTGATCAAAAAACGCTCCTAAACAAGTAGTATGCGTTTACTCCTGATCACCATTTTCATCATCAGTAGCTTCTTCTCCTCCGGCCTGCGGGCCCAGGAGGAGGGCTACGCTGAAGAAGAATTGACGGAAACTCCGGAAGGCGTTGCCACTCCGGCTAACGGGAAATTGGCAAAGATTGCAGCAAGACTTCAACTTACAGCGGAGCAATTGCCCCAGGTAGAAGCGATTCTGCTCGAATTTTCCGCCACCCCGCCGCCAACTACTCCCGAAGCTAAAAAAGCCCGCCGCCGGGCCCTCCGGGCCCGGGTTGCCCAAATATTGACCCCTGAACAACGCGCGTTACTCAACCAGCAAAAAACCAGCCGGAGAAATCCGAATAGCCCCGAGACCACGAAAAGGCACTGGCTGGACGCAATAATTGAGGACATCGCCACCCCCCTGCTGAACCAGCGCCGCGACGGCAAAACCCCGCCAGACTAACCCCTTCAGACGCAAGGAAGTGAAGCTCTTCCGCCCCCCGGTGTGGAAACCCCTCGTTTCTCAAAATCCGATCGCTGAGTGAGTCTGTAATTCCTCAAACGGGCTAACCATTACTGCCCTAATCATAAACAGCATTTTACTATGAGAATTTTTCTTACCTCCCTACTCCTTTTTATCGCACTTGGTGTAGTAACGGCGCAGAGCTGCAAATCCGCCCCTTCCGTGGTTAGTGACCTGAATCGTAAAATTGCCAACGTCGTTAAGGCGCAAGGCTGTGCACTTACGAATCTGAACACTTTCAATCAGTGTATGGATAACCCAACCCTTTACGGCCAACTGAAGAGCCAGATGAACAGCTACTTCAATTCGCGGTCGAGCAGTTGGTCCAGTATCGGTCCCCGGCGGCTTGATTTTGGCCGTTACCACGAAGGACGTATTGTCAGTACCGGTGGCCGCATGTACGTATCGCCCGTTCCTTCCAATAAAAATTCCCTGACGGTTGACATCATGGAGCTGGATGGCAAGGGCAAGGTAAGCTACGTCATCTGTAAAGTAGACCGGAAGGGCCGCTATACGAAACTAAAGACGGGGTGGATCAATGAGATCAACTCTCAGAAAAGTAATAAGCGGGAAACCCGGCGCCATACGATTTCCGGGGTAAAAGGGTATATCATCAGTATTCACTTCGACGGAAAATCCGTTGGTAACACCTTTCAGTACAAAATACGGGTACAGTAGCTGCACATTTAGCCTGCCTAAGAAAATGGCCCGGCAGACATCATTGTCTGCCGGGCCATTCCGATTTATTACTGTTGGCGATCAGGAGTTGACGCCAAGCTCCTTATTTGCCCATTTCGAGCATCGCAATGTATTTGTCAGCGTTAGCTGCTGCGGGGCTCTGGCCGTAGTCGGTCTTGAGTTGGCGGAAGGCAGCCAGTGCTTCTTCGGTTTTACCCTGCTTGCGCAGCAACAGTGCCAGTTTGTTCAGGTAGTAACCTCCGGTAACAAAGTTTTCACCGGCAGCATCGATGGCGCTGCGGTAAGCACTAATGGCATCATCCATGTTGCCCAGTTCACTTTGTGCATCACCGATAACACCGTACTTCATTGCGGGAAGGACCGTACCACTGGCGTCAAAAGACTTGGCGTAATCAAGCGCCGCTTCGTATTTTCCGATGTTGAGGTAAGAAACAGCAGCGTAGTAGTTCGCCAGGTTTCCTGCTTCCGTACTTCCGTACTGATCAACGATATCGACAAAGCCCATACCCCCATTGCCGGGGTTTACCAGGGCGAGGTTGAAGCTGTCGCGCTCAAACTGAGCCTGGGCATCCTGCATTACTTCCATGGCGGCTTTCTCCGCTGGTTGCTTCACGAAAGCCTGGTAAATGAAGAAGCCGGCAATCAAAGCCGCAATGATTAAGGCACCGTAGACAATGGTGTTACGATTCTTTTCAAAAAAGTCGAGACCCTGGTCGCGCACTTCAACAATGTCTACCAAAGTATCATCTCCTTCCAGTACCGGAGCGGAGGTGCCGCGGGTGCGGCCACTGCTTGGCGTGCCCTGCGGGCGGCGACCGATGTTATTTTTCTTTGCCATTTTTCTTGTATTTAGTCGGCCCACAAGGTCTGGAGCCGCAAAAGCGAGCGCAAAGATAAGGAAACTAAGGATATTGTGTATGGTGGCCTGATAAGTTCTCCACTGAGGTGGTTTTTGCAGCTGATTTGTTGTCCGTTGAGTACTGCCGATTAACAAAAAAAGCCCACCTCCGTCAGAAAACGAAGGTGGGCTGAACTACTGAAACTGGCCTTTTCTTACGTCAGGAAAGGGTAAGGCTCGGAGTAGTTGTCCGTGTAGAGTTCGGAGGCGTCCGGGAAGTTGCTTTCTTCGGCAAACTTAGCTGCTGCAGCCACCTCTTCCTTAACGCTGGTCTTGATGGCCTTGATTTCTTCTTCCGTTGCCAGGCCATTGTCCAGGATCAGGGATTCGGTCACTTTGATGGGGTCCCGCTGCTGGTACTCCTGCAGCTCGCTCTTTTCGCGGTACTTGGCAGGGTCAGAAACGGAGTGGCCCTTGTAGCGGTAGGTTTTTACCTCCAGGTAGTAAGGTCCCTTACCGGAGCGGATGTGCGCTGCGGCCCGGGAGAAGGCTTCGTGAACGGCCACCGGGTCCATTCCATCAACGCTTTCCGAGGGCATCTCGAAACTGGCACCCAGCTTGGACATATCAGTCACGTTACTCGTACGCTGTACGGACGTGCCCATGGCGTACCCGTTGTTCTCACAAACGTAAAGGGCCGGAATCTTCCAGGTCATCGCCATGTTCCAGCTTTCCCACAGCGCTCCCTGCCGGGCGGCACCGTCACCAAACATCACGACACAAAGATTTTTCGTGCCCCGGTACTGCTCGGCCATGGCGATGCCCGTACCGATCGGAATTTGTGCACCGACGATACCGTTGCCGCCAAAGTACTTATTCTCTTTGCTGAAGAAGTGCATGGAGCCTCCCTTACCCTTCACAATACCGGTCTCTTTGCCGTAGAGCTCCGCCATCGCCTGGTCCATCGTAACCCCACGGCCAATGGCCGTGCCGTGTTGACGGTAAGCCGTTACAATGCCGTCATCCTTCGTAATGGCACTCTCCATTCCGGCCGCCACGGCTTCCTGGCCAATGTACACGTGACAAAAGCCACGGACTTTCTGCTGGCCGTAAGCCATCAGGGCACGTTCTTCAAATTTACGGATACGCAGCATCAGCGTGTACCATTCCAGGTACTGCTCTGCACTGTATTTCAATCCTTTAGCGGTGCCGTTCTTTTTAGCGGTCGTGGTTTTCTTAGTCCGCGAAGTAGTCTTTTTCGTTGCTGTTGCCATGCTCGATTAGCGAATTTTCGCTGGTGAAAGGTAATTTGCCTACTAAATATAGGTGGTGAGGAGTAATATCCGGGAAAATCATTCACTCCTTATTGCTAACCCATTTCTCGGCCTTTGGTTTGGCAACCCGCGAAATAGGTCGGGGTAGCCTGGCTGTGGTGGGCGCGGCCGCAGGTGCTGAAATGAGGTGGAAAAGCAAAGCGAATGCCGGCTGCGCCTATCCTCCGTAAACAGTAGCGACGATCTTTCGGCCGCTGGCCCGGTTCCTGAACTCGCACAAATAAATCCCCTGCCAGGTTCCCAGGTTGAGCTGACCGTTGGTGATTGGCAGGGTAATGCTGTGTCCGATCATCGCTGCTTTAATGTGGGCGGGCATATCATCCGGGCCTTCCATGGTGTGGACCAAAAAAGGCATGTTCTCCGGAACCAGGTGGTTAAAGACAGACTCAAAGTCCGTCAGGACATCCGGGTCCGCCGCCTCGTTTATCGTAATGGCCGCAGAAGTATGCTGAATGAAAAGGTGGAGAAGGCCCGTCCGGGGAAGTTCCGGAAGCTGGCTTACTACTTCTCCGGTAATGATGTGGTAGCCCCTGGGCCTCCGGCCCAGCGTAAACGTTGTTTGTCCGATCATGCTGCTTGGTTAGTCAGAGGGTACGAAGGTACCACCTCGCAGCAAGAGCCTCCTAAAAAAAGTGGCACCTCCTGCTCATGCCGGGAAGTGCCACGTAACCTACTTCACAAAATCTTTCTGAGGTTATTCTTGCTTGGCCAGCAGCAGGGCCTCCAGGCGGATCAACCGTGCTTCGAGGGCGTCAATCCGGTTTTCCTGTTGCTCAATGATTTCCTGCTGTTCCTGAATGGCCTTTACGGCGACCATACTGAAGCCAGCGTAGTTAACCCCGTACAGCTGGTCGGCCTTGGAGTAGGAGACGAGCTCCGGGAAAAGTTCCCTGGCATCCTGGGCGAGGAGGCCTATGGTCGTTTCCTGCGTTTTATCCGCCAGGTAGTTGTAGGTCTTTACCTCCAGGTTTTTTACCCGGCCGAGTACGGAAGCCGCATCGGCAATGTTTTCCTTCAGGCTTTTATCGGAAGACTGGGTGTAGGCCCCCGTGGAGGCATTGATGAAGCCACGCAGATTACCGCCGTAGTGAAAGCGTAGCGCAAAGCCATGCGTTATGTCCCAGTCAGCATTCGCTGTTCCATCATCAAACCGCAGACCGGTACCTACCGTCTGGCTCCGCTGGAAGATCTCCAGTCTTGCCGTAGGGCTGCCGTTGATGCCCACTTCACCGTCTCCGGTAATGGTCATCCGGTCTGCGGCCCCGGAGGCGTTGCGGAAATAAAAATTGAGTCGCGCGCTGGCCGAATTAGTGGAAGGCAGACCGGCAATGTGCCAGTAGGCACCACTGGCCGCATCATTCGTCAGTTCTAGGCGCGCGTAATCGTTGCCAACTTCCTCCAGTTTTAAATGAGGCTTATTAATGGTGCTGTTGTGCAGTACGTGCGCCCAGGCAGAAGGCGTACCAATACTGCCAACCTGAAATTCTCCGTCCTGGCGGAAGCGGAATCTGGTGCTGTACGAACTGGAGCCACTGGGCTTAGACCGTAGCTGCAGGTCCGACCCCGTGCCAATCGTACTAAAGCTCCACCGGGCACCGGTGCCCGGGTAGCCGAGGAGGATGTTGCCAAGATTGGATTGCACGAATAAGTCGCCGGCAACGTGGACTTTTTCCTCTGGCTCCTGGGTGCCGAAGCCAACATTTCCGGTACCGGTTGTCAAGGCCGCTATCCCGGAAGTCGTGGTGTAGAAATGACCACCGATTCC
>JAUIIF010000387.1 GCA_030431945.1 Bacteroidia bacterium
AGCTTTACAACGCCGGCCACCTCTACGAAGCGGCCTACACCCACCACCTGGCGACCGGCAAACGCAACTTCCTGGACATTGCCCTGAAGAACGCCGATTTAATGGTGGAAACTTTTGGCGAAGGCCCCGAGCAAATTCACGACGTACCCGGTCACCAGATCATCGAGACGGGGCTCATCAAACTGTACCAACAAACAGGCAAGGAAGACTACCTGAAATTAGCCCGCTATTTCCTGGATAACCGGGGTAACCCCGACAATCATTCGCCTCTTTTCGGCCCCTACTCGCAGGATCACCTGCCGGTGACTGAGCAGGATGAAGTTGTGGGGCACGCCGTCCGCGCCGTCTACATGTACGCAGCGATGACGGATATTGCGGTGCTGATGGAGGACGATGCCTACGCCGCCGCCGTCGACAAGCTCTGGAACAATATGGTCAGCAAGAAAATCTACCTCACCGGCGGCATTGGTGCCCGCCACGAGGGAGAAGCTTTCGGGGACAACTACGAGCTCCCCAACCTCACGGCTTATAACGAGACCTGCGCCGCCATCGGCAGTGTGTACTGGAACCAGCGCCTGCACCGGCAAACGGGCAACGTGGAGTACCTCGACGTGATGGAGCGCACCCTTTACAACGGGCTGATCTCCGGCCTATCGCTGGACGGTACGCAGTTCTTCTACCCTAATGCCCTCGAATCTGACGGGGTGTACAAATTTAACCAGGGTGCCTGCACGCGTAAGGATTGGTTCGACTGCTCCTGCTGCCCCACCAACGTTATCCGCTTCATCCCCGCCATGCCAGGATTGATGTACGCCAAGGATGACGCCACAATTTACACTAACCTTTACGCCAGTAGCACCGCCGAAATTATGCTGGGAGACCAAAAATTCACCCTCCGGCAACGCACCGGTTACCCCTGGGAAGGGAAGGTCATGCTCGACATCTCGCCCGCTGCGGAGACTACCGCTACCCTCAAATTCCGCCTTCCCTCGTGGGTGCGCAACGTCCCCATGCCCGGCGGCCTATACACCTACCTGGAGCAGGAAGTACAGGCACCTGCCATCAGGCTGAATGGAGAGGTCTTAGCACTTGAACCTGAGGCAGGTTACTTTACCGTTTCCCGGGCCTGGCAACCGGGAGACCAGGTAGAACTCGACTTTCCAATGCCCGTGAGAAAGGTCGTTGCCGACGACCGGGTAGCGGACGACCGGGGGAAAATTGCCCTGGAGCGGGGGCCACTGGTCTACGCCATGGAGGCCGCCGACAACCCTGGCGACTTCGACGCCATCAAGCTGGACCCCACCGCCACCTTCACCGTTGCGGCACGGCCCGATTTACTGGGCGGCATCCACCTGCTCACGAACGAAAAAATGACGGCCATTCCGTACTACGCCTGGTCAAACCGTGGCGTCGGGAAGATGAAAGTCTGGCTGGAACGGGCCGCGAGCAAATAAATTTGACCAACTGAATTTAAAATAAAGCAATATGAAATCGATCTGGGCCGTACTGGCGCTGCTGGTACTACTGAGCAGCTGCAGCCCCCGGACACTGCAAAGCCAAGCCAATACGCGTACCCTCGAAGTAGAGGCCGGGCGTTCCCTGGCGGCCATTCAACCAACGATGTACGGCATCTTCTTTGAAGACATCAACTTTGCCGCCGATGGCGGCCTGTACGCTGAGATGGTTAAGAACCGGAGCTTTGAATTCACCCTGCCGAAAACCGGCTGGCTGGAGCCTAATTCCGACCGCTGGTCCATGAACGACGGCTCCGGCATGGGCGCCATCATTAAAGACCCTAACGCCACGGCCAACAGTAATTTCTTACGGGTAACGATTAAGGGAGACAAGTACGAATTGATTAATGAGGGCTTTCGGGGCATGGGCGTTAAAGCCGGCGACAAGTACGACCTGACCCTTGAGGCCGCCGTCGGAGCCGGCAACATTTCGGCCGTCCGAGCGGAACTTATTGATGAAAACGGCCTGGCCATCGGAGCAACTTCCGTGGCCCTCGGTGGTAGTGCGTGGAAAGGATACGCAGGTACGATCACGGCGGATAAGACCGTCGCTAAAGCCAGGCTAAAGCTGACCTTTACGGGAACGGGTTTGGTGGACCTGGACATGATCAGCCTGTTCCCGCAAGACACCTGGAAAGGCCGGAAAAAAGGTATGCGTAAAGACCTCGTTCAGTTGCTGGATGACATGAACCCCGGCTTCCTTCGGTTCCCCGGGGGATGTATCGTCGAAGGGAGAACCCTTGATCAGCGTTACCAGTGGAAAAAAACCGTCGGGCCCATCGAAGACCGGGAGTTCCTGATCAACCGCTGGAACACGGAGTTTGCCCACCGCCCTACCCCTGATTATTACCAGAGTTTCGGCCTCGGCTTCTTCGAATATTTTCAACTCTCCGAAGACATGGGCGCCGAGCCGCTCCCCATCCTCAGCTGTGGCATGGCCTGCCAGTTCAATACCGGCGAGTTGGTGCCGATGGACGAACTGGACCCCTACGTTGACGACGCCCTGGACCTGATTGAATTTGCCAATGGCGACGTTACGACGAAATGGGGAAAGCTGCGCAGTGATATGGGCCACCCCGCCCCCTTCAACCTGAAGTACATTGGTGTAGGTAATGAGCAGTGGGGAGAGGACTACATCGAGCGCTACAAAGTATTCGATGCTGCCATCAAAGCAAAGTACCCGGAGATCATCATCGTTTCCGGCAGCGGCCCCTTCCCCGACGGCGAAATGTTCGAATACGGCATGGAACAGCTTACGGAGCTAAAGTCAGAAATCGTCGATGAACACTACTACCGTTCACCGGAATGGTTCCGGGAAAATGCTGCCCGCTACGATAATTATGACCGGAACGGTCCTAAAATATTTGCCGGTGAGTACGCCGCGCAAAGCGTGGCGATTGCCAGCCCGGAAAATAAGAACAACTGGAATTGCGCGCTTTCCGAAGCGGCCTACATGACGGGAATGGAAAGAAATGCAGACCTTGTTGTCATGACTTCCTACGCCCCGCTAATGGCCCACGAAGAAGGCTGGCAATGGACACCGGACATGATTTGGTTCAACAATCTCGAATCCTACGGCACGGCCAATTACTACATTCAGAAAATGTACGCTACGCATGCAGGAACGGACCTGCTCAAAGTCACCGAAGGCGGCCAGCCGCTTACCGGCCAGCAGGACCTGTATGCTTCCGCCGTCAAGGATGCCGATCGCAACGAGGTGTACCTGAAAGTTGCGAATACCGGTGCCACTGCGCAGCAACTGTCCGTGCGGATTAAGGGCGCGGACGCGGGTGCAAAGGCCGTTGTGGAAACCATGGCCTCCGACGATCTGGAAGCGGTCAACTCCTTCGCGTCGCCCCGCAAGCTAAGCCCCGTCACCAGCGAGGCGACGGTAAAAAAGGGCGTACTGAACGTCGAAATTCCCGCGCACGCCTTCGCGATTTACAAAGTTAAACTACAATAAGCCCCCCAGATGTCTGAGCAAAACAACTACGTTATTGGCCTTGATTACGGGTCCGACTCCGTCCGTGCCGTACTGATTGATGCCGGGAACGGTAAGGAAGTCGCTGATTCGGTGTACTGGTACCCCCGCTGGAAAGCGGGTAAGTACTGCGTCCCGGCAGCAAACCAGTTCAGGCAGCATCCGCTGGACCACGTGGAGGGCCTGGAGCATACCATCCGGGAAGTCGTCCAATCTGCCGGCGTAAGCCCCGCCGCCGTGCGCGGCATTTGCGTGGACACCACGGGCAGTTCACCCGTACCGGTGACCCCGGCGGGTACCCCGCTGTGCTTTGAACCGGACTTTGCGGAAAACCCGAACGCCATGATGGTGCTCTGGAAAGACCATACTGCCATTGGCGAAGCGGACGAGATCAACGAACTGGCCCGTAGTTGGGGCGGCGAAGATTTTACCAAATACGAAGGAGGTATCTACTCCTCGGAGTGGTTCTGGGCTAAGATCCTCCACGTCATTCGGGAAGATCCAGCCGTGCGGGAACATGCTTACTCGTGGGTGGAGCACTGTGACCTGATGACCGCCATGCTGATCGGCACTACGGACATCCATACCCTGAAGCGCAGCCGCTGCGCGGCCGGCCACAAAGCCATGTGGCACGAGGACTGGGACGGGCTGCCCCCCAAGGAATTTCTGCAGCAACTTCACCCCTACCTGGCGGAGTTGCGTGATCACCTGTATCAGGACACCTACACGGCCGATCAGGTCGCGGGGAACCTGAGCCCCGCATGGGCGGAAAAGCTGGGGCTGACGACGGCAACGGTGGTCTCCGTCGGCACCTTCGACGCCCACGCCGGCGCCATCGGCGCCGGTATTACCGAGAACTGCCTGGTTCGCGTCATGGGTACTTCGACCTGTGACATGATGGTCGCTTCCCGGGAAGTGATTCAACAGCATGCAGTGCGTGGCATCTGTGGCCAGGTGGACGGGTCCATCATCCCCGGCATGGTTGGCCTGGAGGCCGGCCAGTCCGCCTTCGGGGACGCCCTGGCCTGGTTGAAATCCGTGCTGATGTGGCCAACGCAAACCCTGCTGGCCAACAGTACTGTTCTCTCCCCCACCCAACGACAGCAGTTGACGGAAGAAATGGACCGGGAGCTGATCCGCGTCCTCAGTGAGCAGGCCGAAGCTATTCCCCTATCCGCTCACCTCCCTACGGCCCTCGACTGGGTAAACGGCCGGCGTACCCCGGATGCTGACCAATCCCTGAAAAGTGCCATTACCAATATTTCGCTGGGCACCGGTGCTCCGGAATTATTTAAAGCGATGGTGCACGCGATCTGCTTTGGCTCCAAAAAAATCGTAGCGCGATTTGAAGAAGAAGGCGTTAGCATTAACAAGGTAATCGGCATCGGCGGCGTGGCGCGTAAGTCTGCTTACATC
>JAUIIF010000388.1 GCA_030431945.1 Bacteroidia bacterium
TGGGTGCAGTAGTTGCACCTATGCTGGCTGGGGCCGGACAGGTCTTTCAGGTTATCCAGGAGTACACCGGCTTTATCAGCCCGGGGGTACTTACGGTCTTTATCTTTGGTATGTTCTACCGCCGGGGGACTGCGAAGGCAGCCCTTGTGGTGGTTATCCTCTCGATTCCGCTCTCGATGCTCTTTAAGGTACTGATGCCTGATCTGCCGTTCCTGGACCGGATGGCCCTCATCTTCCTCATTTCCTCCGGCCTGATGATCATAGTCTCTGCCTTTACCAGCAAAGGCGGCGGTAAAGTAGTGGATACCACCGCGCCGAAACTCCTGAGCGATATGCGACTGCGCAATGGTATTGCCATTGCGGTGATTGCCATCGGGGTAGCTACGGCCATCCGGCTGTTACTGCAGCCTGTTCCCGGCGTTCCCTCCTGGGCCGTTTACCTGTTTGCCGCGCTTTCCGTAGTGGTACTGGCGTTGATTTACACGGACAAACAAGAAGATGACCACAAGGCCATTGACCTCGACCCCGCCATGTTCCGTACCCGGATGGGCTTCAACATTGCTGCGGTGACCATTCTGTTGATCCTGACGGTGGTCTATTCTGTCCTTGCCTAAGGCTAAGGCCGTGCTACTACCCTGCGGGCAGGACATAACCTGGCCGGAAGAGCCGTAGCGATTACTTGTTAAAATGAAAAGCTTCCATCCCCGCCAGGATGGGAGCTTTTTTTCTTTTCCCGGAATTGTGGAAATTAAATCAGGTGGTCAACGATCTTTTCGCTACTCTTGACGTTCGCATCCTGAGGCCCCTCCTGCCAAACCAAGGCTACCGGGATGACCTCAACGTGAGTGCACAAATGGCGTACCATCATGATGAAAATTATTCCCCTGCTACTGACGGGCCTGTTGGTGCTGACGTTTACCTCCTGCGGGAAAGAAGAAAAGGCAGCTGCGCCGGCGACGCCGGCGGCTCCGGGATTACTGGTAGCGGAGGTTATCCTCCCGGAAAAATCTAACCTGCAGCAGCAATCGACGTCGACCGGTACTTTTGTCGCCGAGGACCAGGTAATGATTGCTGCCGAGACCTCCGGCTACCTGAAGCGGCTCTATTTCAGGGAAGGGGCCTATAAGCGCAAAGGCGATTTACTGGCCAAAATTAATGATGCGGAACTACAGGCCCGGAAACAGAAGCTGACGATCGAGCTCGAATACGCCCGCACCGAATTGGCCCGCGCCGAAAAACTGGGAGAGTTGCAAGCCATCCGGACGGAAGAAGTCGACCGGCTGCGCAATGCTGCCAGGGTGATCGAAGCGGATATCGCAGTCATTGACGCCCAGATCGCCAAAACGAATGTTTACGCTCCTTTTTCCGGTCGGATTGGCCTGAAAATTCTCAGCGAAGGCGCTTACCTTTCCCCCGGAACGGGCGTAGCGGAATTACTGCGCCTTGACCCCATTAAGCTGGAATTCTTTGTTCCGGAAAAACTGGCCGGAAGTGTAACTGCCGGTGACGAGGTCACCTTTACTATCCCGGCCAGTAAGGATACTTTCCGGGCAGAAATTTACCTCGTTTCGCCTACCCTCGATGCCGACAACCGATCCTTGCGGATGCGCTGCCGGCTGACCAATCGCCAAGGTTTATTCCTGCCCGGTGGCTACGCTGAAGTGCAGTACGATTTACAGAACCAGGGTAATTCTCTGCTGGTGCCGGCCGAAGCCATCATTCCGGTTTTGGAGGGGCAAAAGGTTTTGGTGGTAGCCAACGGCGTCGTCTCCTCCCGGCCGGTGGAGGTAGGGGTGCGAACTCCGGAGGCTGTTCAGATTCTGGGCGGCATAACCGAGCGTGACTCCGTACTGGTTACGGGTATTCTGGGGGCGACGGACGGCATGAAGGTCAAGGCCAAATTAAAAGAAGCCCGCTGATGAACCTGTCTTCCCTCAACATTGAAAGGCCGGTCCTTTCGTCGGTCCTCTCCATCGTTATCGTAATTTTCGGCTTCATTGGTTTTACCTACCTGGGCGTCCGCGAATACCCTTCCGTAGACCCTCCGATCATCTCCGTGGTGGCCAACTACCCGGGAGCGAATGCGGACGTGATGGAATCTCAGATCACGGAACCACTGGAAGAGAGTATCAACGGTATCTCCGGTATCCGGACCATCTCCTCGGTGAGTTCCGACGGCCGCTCAACGGTTACCGTTGAGTTTGAGCTGGACGTGGACCTGGAAGCTGCTGCCAACGACGTTCGCGACCGCGTTTCGCGCTCCATCCGCTCCCTGCCACCCGACGTGGAGCCGCCGATCGTAAATAAAGCAGATGCCGACGCCACGACGATTATGGCCCTGACCATCCAGTCAAACAATCGCTCGCTGCTCGACCTTACGGATATGGCCGACAAGCTGTTCAAGGAAAGACTGCAAACGGTGCAGGGAATTGCCAACATCCGCATCTGGGGCTCCAAGGAATACTCCATGCGCCTCAACCTTGATCCCGGAAAAATGGCCGCACTGCAGGTCGCTCCCACGGATGTGCGCGACGCGCTGGCGCGGGAAAACGTGGAGCTGCCCACCGGGAAAATTGAAGGCTACCGCCAGGAGTTGACCATCCGGACCTTCGGGCGGCTGGAGACGGAGGCGGAGTTCAATGAGCTGATCATCGCCGAAAAAGAGGGGACCATAATCCGCCTCAAGGACATCGGTACCGCACGTATTGAAGCTTTGAATAAAAGAACACTGCTGCGGGGTAAAGGAATTATTCCCATGGTTGGTGTGGCCATCACCCCCCAGCCCGGCGCAAACTACATCGAAATTGCTGACGACATTTACGAACGGGTAGCCCGGATTGAAAAGGAATTACCCGAAGACATTAAGGTCGGCTACGCCTTCGATAATACAGAACCTATCCGCGCCGCCATCGAGGAAGTTCAGAACACCATTTTCATCGCCTTCGGGCTGGTCGTCCTGGTTATTTTTGCCTTCTTGCGGGATTGGCGGACCACGATTATTCCCGTCCTGGTCATGCCCATTTCCCTGCTCGGCGCTTTCTTCGTGCTTTACGTGATGGGGTATTCCATCAATATCCTGACGCTGCTCGGCGTAGTTCTTTCTACCGGGCTTGTTGTAGATGATGCCATCGTAATGCTGGAGAACATCTACCAGAAAATCGAGGAAGGGATGGAGCCCATTGCGGCCGCTCACGAAGGCGCTAAGGAAATCTTCTTCGCCATTATTGCCACCTCCGTCACGTTGATCGCGGTCTTTATGCCCGTGATTTTTCTTTCCGGTCTTTCCGGGAGATTGTTCCGGGAGTTTGGCTTTGTGGTCGGGGGCGCCATCGTGATTTCTACTTTTGTTTCCCTTACCCTGACGCCAATGTTGTCTTCCCGGATGCTGAAAAAACGGGAACGACACAATGCCTTCTACCGGGTCACCGAACGTTTTTTTGTGGGGATGACGCGCCTTTACCGCAACAGCCTGGAGGGGTATTTGCGCGTAAAATGGTTGTCGCCCCTGATAATTCTGGCTGCCTTTGCCGGCATCTATTGGGTAGGGAAGTCCATTCCTTCCGAACTGGCCCCGATGGAAGATAAGGGGGCCTTCCGGGTTTTCGCCACGGCCCCGGAGGGGACGAGTTACGAACTGATGGACGACTACATGCTCCAGCTGCTCAAAATCATGGACACCATTCCGGAACGGCAGGCGTACATCGCCGTTACCTCTCCGGGCTTCGGCTCTTCGACCTCCGTAAACTCGGGCTTCGTCTTTTTCAACCTCACCCGCCCGGAGCTGCGATCGCGTTCGCAACAGGAAATCGTCAGCGAATTAACGCCTTTGCTGAAGGAGAAAAATTTTGCCCGGGCTTTCGCCATCCAGCCGCAGACCATTGAAGTGTCACGGTCGCTGGGCGGACTACCGGTGCAGTACGTCCTGCAGGCACCGACCCTGGCAAAGCTCAAAGAAGTAATTCCGGAATTCATTCAGCGGGCGGAGGCGGACCCTGCTTTTGACGTGGTGGACATCAACCTGAAGTTTACCAAGCCTGAGTTAACCGTCACCATTGACCGGGAAAAGGCGCGGACGCTGGGTGTTTCCGTCCGCGACGTCGCCAGTACCCTGCAGCTCTTTTTTGCGGGGCAACGCTACGGCTACTTCATCCGCGACGGCAAGCAGTACGAAGTGATCGGAGAAGCAGGCCGGAATTTCCGCGACGAGCCGCTGGATTTGACGACTTCCAACGTCCGCGCCGATAATGGGCGCCTCGTCAAGCTCTCCGAAGTGATCAACCTCGAAGAAACCTCTTCACCCCCTCAGCTCTTTCGTTACAACCGCTACGTTTCTGCTACCATCAATGCGGGACTTAACGACGGCTACACCATCGGCATGGGTATAGAAGCCATGGACAAAATAGCCGGGGACCTGCTTGACGAAACGTTCTCTACCTCCTTATCCGGAAGCTCCAAAGAACTGGAAGAAAGTTCCAGCGGACTCCTCTTCGCTTTCGGCCTGGCCCTGCTGCTGGTGTTCCTTACCCTGGCGGCGCAGTTCGAATCTTACGTAGACCCCATCATCATTATGGTGACGGTACCCTTAGCCATTCTCGGTGCCCTCCTGTGCCTCTACTTTTTCGGGCATACGCTGAACATTTTCTCGCAAATCGGCATCATCGTTCTCATTGGCATCGTCACGAAGAACGGCATCCTGATCGTAGAGTTCGCCAACCAACAATTGGCCACAGCAGCGTCTAAAAAGGAAGCTATCCTGGAAGCCTCTGCCTCGCGCCTGCGACCAATTCTGATGACCTCCCTGGCCACGGTACTGGGTACGTTGCCCATCGCCCTGGCCCTGGGCTCCGCCTCCACCTCCCGGATTCCCATGGGCGTAGCAATCATTGGCGGCCTGCTCTT
>JAUIIF010000389.1 GCA_030431945.1 Bacteroidia bacterium
TACCGCCCGGAGTGGCATTTGCCTGCGCCTGATCTGGCCCGTGCCACCCACCGGGCTTACACTGACCGCCTGGCCCTGGAGGCCGAAGAAACCGTACGGCTCGAGGAGCTGCTGCGGCAATTAGCCAGGGTGCCGACCCTGGCCGGATTACGCACTTTTGCCGACCGTACCCCCCATTTCCGTTCTCCCGCCGTGGCGATCCGCTGGCAACAGGCACAATCAGCGCATCGGGAACAACTAAAGCGACGTGGAGCGTACCGCACCCAGCGGATGCGGGAATTCGGTCTGCTGGAGGTAGAAGAAAGCGAACACCGCAAGCAATTGTGGCTAGAGGAGTTGTTGCAAATTGAGGAAGAGGTCAGGCCCTACCTTTCTTACGTCCGCAAGGCTTTTCAGGCAGCATTGCCAGTGGGTAGTACCGTGGATTTTGATCCTTACCGACACCGGCATGATGGGATTGAGTTTGACCCGGAAACCCTGAGCGACCAAAACAAATGGCTGCGGGGCGAAGTAATGAAAACGCTGCGTAGCAAACGGAAATTTGCGCCCATTACCCAGGTAAATACCCTCTGCCTCGACTATTCCCGTTCAATGACCCACCACCTGATGCGGGACCTTTTCAAGGTCGTGTTTTTACTGGTTACCGGGCTGGAGGGCCGTCGCTCTTACGACGCCATTCATTTCTTCGGCTCAGATTTTTACGAGGTGGTCAATTTTGGCGACAGCAACAAGTTTACCAGTCGGAACGTGCTGTTTCGGGTCCTCAGGAACATTGCTGAGGTTCACACCCACAAGGTTGTTTACGGCGGGGAAGGCGGAACGAATATCAGCGCTGGCGTGGAAAAAAGTTGTGCTAAGCTGAAAACCTTTACCGCTCAACTGAAAGAGGAGCAGCCGACGATGAATTTTGTCAGCTCCCTGTTCGTGCTTACGGACGGGCAACCCACCCTGGGAATCTATGACCTGGATGAACTGCACGATTTTATCGAGTCAAAACGCGCCGGCGGGGAAGTTGCCATAAAAGGAATCTACCTGAAACCGGCAAATGAAGACGCTGACTTTATGGCCCGTATTTTTGGCCCCGACCACGCCGTAGAAGCCACGACCTTTGAAGAAACGGTAAGGACATTCGTGCAGTTGATGTCCCGGACGTACCAAGATCAGCGGAAGCATTTTCGCAACGCTGAAAAACGTCGTAAAATGCAGGGACAATTTTTCCCGCCGGAATAAGCCGTTCAATGCTTAACCTTTAACCACGCCCATGCCCACGGTTACCCCCCAAACCCTCAATGATATTATCCTGGCTACCGGCAAGGAAGGCCAATTACGGGCCTACCTGGCCGCGGACTACCCGCAAAAGAAAACCAGTTATAAAATTGACGGTGCAGATGTTCTGGAAGTGATCCGGGTTCCTCTTTATGACTTTGTTTTGCTCAGGACGAAGAACGGGGTGTATGCGCGGGACTACCAGAATGAACCCCTGCCGGGAGAGGCGCTGTGGGAAGACTATTTCCTGGAGCCATTCACTTCCAGTTTATACCGCCGGGATACACGTGGCAGTTGGTACGATCTGGAAGGCGCCCGGCTGCCGGTACCCGTTTTTCTGAAAGAAGACGTTTTGATCTCGCTGGAGGGGAAGGTGAGCCGCCAGTCCTGGGCTTTTGGTGGCCAGCAGGTAATGGTTAGTCCACACGTCCGTTTGATCCAGGTGGGAAAACTGTTGTACGATGTACACCTGCAGCCCGTTCATTATTTTGGCGAAAAACTTACGGGGCTGGGAAGGAAGCACGTCAGTTTTGGCCAGCAAGACCAGTGGCAGGAAGTATGCCGGGGTAAAACGGCACGGGCCTTCATCAATGAATTTACCGGCCAACCCCTGCTGATCAACGATGAGGAAATTGTCGCTCACCTGCAGCACCTGACCCGCGGCAACCACCACTTTGAAGTATTTGCTTCCCCGACGCGGACCTACGTGCTGGAGGGGAGCAGTACCGGAGAAATCAGGTATGATGGCCACTCCTTAGCTGTTGACCTTACCACCTACCTGGAGTTGAACGGCCAGGAAGTCGTTTTGGTGAATAACGGTCAGGAATCCTTTTACTTTGATTTAACTACCCGGGCTCCCTTCAGGCTGGCGGCAACCGGCGCCGAACTCATCAGCACCATCAGTCATCAGCCGGTAAAGCTTCCGGGCCTGGCACTCTACGACATTACCACCCCGCACCAGTCCTTTGTCTACGACGTCAGCCATAGAAAACCTTTCTCGCTGCAGGGGGAGGAAGCCCCCCCGACCTCCATCAGGGAGGTGCCGGGATTTGAAGCCTATTTTTTCGTAGCGATACTGGACGGGGAAGAAAAGCTGTGTACCAAGCACGACCTGCGGGTGGTGCGCCTCGGGGAACAGCGGGTGGAGGTGGCTGCCATCCATAGCCCCGAGCCCGCCAAGCTGATCAGTGCCCGGGGAGTCCGGGGTGAAAAACTGGTCCTTGATTTACGGCGGGGTATTGAAGAACTAAGCCTTGCCAAAGTGGAAGGACAGCAGATCGAAGCGGTTACGGGGCCGACGCACCGCGTCGGGGACCTGATGCTGCAGCCCGTCTCCCTGGCCTCCCTTGGTGGTGCCGTTCCGCGACTGGTTGATCTGGAACACCCGGAGCTGACGCTTTTTACCCTGCCGGAGGACCTGACGGAATACCCCGACCAGCCCCAGCCTTCGTGTTTTGCCGGTAACCCCGTTACTTACATTAACTTCGATCAGCCGGTGGTCGTCCAGGAAACGTCCTTTTTCCGGGCCTTGTTTTTAACCTACCAGGGCGAGGAGGTCCAGGTACTGTTGCGGGCCGGTAATGCCCGACCCGTTCATCTGGACGGTGTCGGACACCGCAATGAGTTGGTGGTAGGCTTCCAGCAGGCGACCATTAACCGGCCCTATCACCTGGGTACGCACGTCATGGTCGCTGCCGAAACGCTAACGGAAGCCCTGAAGCCCGGAGAACTGTTGTTTTCCATCCATAAGTACCAGAGCTGGCTGCCTTTTTTTGACACTTACCTGCCCGTCTTTCGCCGGGCCATTCCCCTGGAGGGGAAGGAGTACTGGCCGTGTTACCTGTTTGAGTCGCTGGAGTTCGAGGGTTTTGGCGAGTACATTGCGGTAGAACGGGAGGAGCCCTACCGCTTGCTCGCCACGCGCAAGAAGGGCAAAGTGGTCCCGATGGTGGTCACCACCAAATCCCGGGCGCTGCTCGACCCCGAGGAAGTAAAAGGACTGATCGATCTCTTTATCGACCGGGGGATGCTGGTCGAGGTAGGGTAGGTTGCTTACTGCCGCAGGCTCCATACTTCATGGATGGGGTCTCCTTTGGAACTCACGCCGCGGTGGACCCAGTCTCCCTTTACCTTTTTGAAGTCGAAACTCAGCTGTTGACCGGCGCGACTGGAGTCGCGGCTGAAAAATTCAATTTTTTCAATGTAGAGCCCTTCGTCATTTGTCGTGTAGCGGCCACCGCCGGTGGCCGAAAATTGCTTGGTTTCCGTGTTGAAGGCGATCCACTGGAAACGGGTACCCGAAAGGATCTTCATGGTTTTGCGCGGACCGGTCCGGCGTGAAGTAAGGTCCTGCATGACTCCGTCCCGTTTCCGGCCGATAATTTCCCAGGCCCCGGGGAGGGTGCCGGGCGTCAGGTCATCCACCCGCGTCCAGTATTTGTCGTTGTTGAAGCTCAGGACGGAGCCGGTGATCCGGTAGGGCATGGCGGCAACGCCGCCTACCTGCGAAGAATCTGAAGAATCGAATTCATAGGTGAGGCTGAAATTGTCCCAGTCGGCGCGCCAGCGCCCCCCCAGGGTGGCAATAAATTCCCCGGATGCGGGGTGGTAAGCCGTCATTACCATAAAGTCCTTTACGATAATCATGCTCAGCTTGGCGTCCCGCCCCTGGGCGTCAACGAAGCTGGATTCCCAGGCCCCGAGGAGCTCGGTAGCCGGGCGCTGCGCACTGATCAGGAAAGGAAGCAACAGTAAGGAAAGCATCGGGAGAAGGCGCATGCTGATGGTTTTTGTGGGAAGACTGCGAGAAGGATATGGTCTGGTTCGTGATCCGGGTAAGGACCAGCGGTCCGGCAAAGTTAAACGTCTTACGGCTCCTAACGTTGTCCGCACGAGATTCCTTGCCCTGCGGCTGTTTTTGCACCTGCGTCCGCGCCCCATGGCCCTTTTGTAAGCGGGAATCCATCCTTGCGGATCGTACTTCCGTACCACTTCGTACCTTTGCCGATGAACGATTTGCGGGGTATCCCGTTAAACTGCCGCTAACGATGGTCTTCACGTACTAACCGACCATCCTCTACCTGGCCATCATTTCTCCCCCATGGGTTTACGTAAAACAGCTTCCCTCATCATCTATCGCTTCCGTGAACGGGGGCTCGAAGTCTTCATGACGCGACAGTCTGACGAATGGGGCCTGCCCGGCGGTGATGTGGACCTGGAAAGTGGTCAGGAGATGATCGAACTGGAGCCCAACGCCGACCAGGAATCAGCCGTAGCGGTAGAAGGTGACTGGCACGAAATCCCTTCACTCAAGCAAATGCTTTTTGAAGAGTCGGGTGAGCTGGCGGAACGCCTCAAGGACATGGAGCAAGGCGCTTTCGTTTCCATCAAGGAAGCACTGAAACACCGCCTTTCCGCCGGCCAGGTCGAATTTTTGCGTGAATTGCGGGACGTGATTACGGATCGTAATTCCGTGCGCGACCTGTAGCGAGCGTATCCGATATATGTAGAATCGCCGGCTTACGGCGCTGCGGGAGAAGTCCGGAAGTTGGCGCGGACGCAGGTGCAGGGAAGGTTTCGGCAACAGCCTCCCTCCTTAATTACCATTGATGTCTGGCGGCCGGAACAGCTG
>JAUIIF010000390.1 GCA_030431945.1 Bacteroidia bacterium
CCCTGCCTCCTGCATAGCCACCAGCTTTTGGAGGGTGGCTAAGGGCAGGTAACGGCACGGTGGAATGATCAACGACTGATAGGTGCCACCGGGCAGATCGATCAACCCATTTTTTACCGTCGCCCGTTGGATAAATGCGTCGGAGATAAAGTCAACGCCGTAGCCCTGATCCAGTAAAGTATTGGCTGTCCGGTAAAAAGCAGATTCGAGTAGCCACTCGTTCTTGTGGATGGGAAACTCATGGTACAGGGTGCCTGCGGCCAGCGCGCCCCAGTTGTCGTACACCGGCCAGTACAGCAGATTTTCATTGTCCGGGGCTCCGCTTTGCAGCAGGGACTGGCAGTTTTCGATGTAAGTAAAAAGGGCAGGTGCATCTTTCCAGATGGTATTATTGGGGCTGAAGTTTACGGCGGCGTAGAACTTCCAGCCCGGCCAGCCGGCGCTCGCCGGGGAATAAGTCGACCCGTGCAAAAAGACGTGGTTGACGCCACTGACGAACAGGTCTTCGACTTCCGGTTTGCACTGAGACAGTGCGGTCTTGAAGTGGTCTCGCAGCCAGGTAAAGGACTCAGCGGAGGTGAGTGGTTTGCCGGCCACGTGGGCGGCCGAGGAAGAGAACTTGAGCATTACGGGGTCCGCATCGCCGGCGCGTAAGTCCGCAGCTTCCCGGCGGAGGCCGGGGATGGCGTAGGGCATGGAGCCGAACGTTTCACATTCGGGGACATCCGCCGCAGCGTACAGGTCAAGCAGGTTCCCCGGGGAGCCATGGGCCTGGAGCCTGGACCTGAAGCCGTGGCCGTGCGCCCAATCCGTCCAGGGAACGTTGAACCCGGTCAGCAACAAATCGGCAATCGTTTCCCGGTAGTCGCTTTTTACGCGGTTGCCGATTTCAAAGTCCGTGGTATCCAGGAGCTGCGGCAGAAACGGTTTGAGGTCATACCCCCGTTGCCGGGCAAAAGCCGCAAAAAAACCGGGGGTGAAGTCCGTACCGTAGACTTCATAACTATCATTGAAGACGGCCCTGAGCTGACCGTTGGCGTCGGAGAGCGCCTGATCGAAAGGTTGAAGGTAGCGGTGCAGTGCTTCCCGGGAAAAGTGATCCAGGGTATACCCTTCCCCGCCGGGGGCGGCGCGTTTCACCTGCTGGCCGGTTTTGCCGCTGAAGACGGCATAGAGGGTATAGTTTGCGGCCGGGGCGGTCCAGGAAAGATGGTTTCGGACCAGCTTTCCGGTCAGGTCGAGGTACGTGCCGTCGTCACCGAAAGCCAGCACGTAGAGCAGGCGGGCGGGCGTTTTTTCCGGTTTCGGGGTAACGGTAATTTCCTGGCGGAATGTACTTCCTGCGGGAACGGTGTGTTTTTCCACCACCAGTTTGGTAGCGGCGTGGGGTACCGAGACGTGCGGTCCGCCGTAGGGCCAGCCGGTTCCGAGGACCATGTCCACGCCCAGTCCTAAGCTGTCCGCCACTTCCAGCGTAAAGTTCAGCATCTCCACCCAGCGGGGGGAGAGAAAATCAATGAAGTCGGCTTCTGCCCCCCTGGCCCCGTAGATCGGGGTAATCTCGACGCCACCGATGCCCGCTTCGGCAAAAGCGCTTAAACTCGCCCGGATATCCGGCTGGTTCACCGCACTTCCCATCCACCACCAGCGGGTCCAGGGCTTCGTGGTACTGGCCTTTTGCGGAGAACCTGCCGTAGCCTGACCAACCGTTTTGCTACTGCTGCAAGCAGTGGTGTTCAGGGCAATAAACAAGAGCAGCAAATAGTGAATTTTCATCAAGGCAGGTACTTATGGTCAATGCCGTCGGGCGATGGTCCCTGGTCGTTTCACCACCCATTATCCGCCGAAGCTAACGAATTGAGGGTAAACGAGGAACGTGGTCCACCCTAATCCTCCCACTCCGCACCGTAATGTCACGTACCTTATCTTACCGGTTCCCAACCAAAAGCACATAAGATGAGACTACGTTTATACTTTCCCCTGCTCCTGTTACTCTTCGTTTGCACCAGCGTCCGCGCCCAGGAAAAAATGATGGCGCAAGACGCCCCCCTCAGCCGCGAGCTGAACCTGGACATGGCCCAGACCAGCCGGCATTCGGTTACCATTGCCGGTAAGACGGTGCCCTATACTGCCACCATCGGGGTTCAGCCGGTGTACAACGATAAGAATGAGGTGGTGGCCGGTCTGCACTACACGTACTACGTGCGTACGGATGTGGAGGACCCCAACCGCCCGTTACTCATCAGCTTCAACGGCGGCCCCGGTTCCGGTTCCGTCTGGATGCACCTGGCCTACACGGGGCCGCGCATCCTGAACATCGATGACGAGGGCTACCCCGTACAGCCCTACGGCGTGAGTGAGAACCCGTATTCGGTGCTCGACGTGGCCGACATCGTTTACGTTAACCCCGTCAATACCGGCTTCAGCCGGATGGTGGAAGGAGCCGACCGTTCGCAGTTTTTCGGCGTCAATCAGGACGTGGCTTACCTGGCCGACTGGCTCAGCAACTTCGTCAGCCGCAATAATCGCTGGCGCAGCCCCAAGTTCCTGATTGGCGAGAGCTACGGTACGACCCGGGTAGCGGGTCTGGCCCTGGAGTTGCAGGAAAACCGCTGGATGTACCTGAACGGCGTCATCCTGGTATCCCCCACCGACATCGGCCTTGAGCGCAACGGCATCGTTAAAGCAGCGAACCGCCTGCCCTACTTCACGGCTGCGGCCTGGTATCACCAGCAATTGGGTGCGGACCTGCAAAGCAAGGACCTGGTGGACATCCTGCCGGAAGCCGAAGCCTTCACCCAGGACGAACTCTTGCCCGCCCTGGCCAAAGGGGCCGGCCTGCCCGCAGCTGAGCGCACCGCTATCGCCGAAAAGGCCGCCCGCCTCTCCGGGCTAAGCCCCCAGGAATGGCTGGACAATAACCTGATGCCGGCCACCAGCTACTTCTGGAAACACCTGCTGCGTGGCGAAGAAGACGGCAACTATACCGTCGGGCGGCTCGACAGCAGGTACAAAGGCATCGACGGCATGGCCGGCGGGGACAGCCCCGACTACAACTCCGAGCTCACCAGCTGGCTCCATTCCTTCACCCCCGCCATCAATTATTACCTGCGGGAAGAACTGGACTTCAAGACCGACCTGCAGTACAATATGTTTGGCCCGGTACGCCCCTGGGATCGGTCCGGCGACCAAACGGGCCCGAACCTGCGCAAAGCCATGGCCATGAACCCCTACCTGAACGTCATGATCCAGTCCGGCTATTTCGACGGGGCCACGAATTACTACGACGCCAAGTATAACCTCTGGCACCTCGACCCCAGCGGCAGGATGAAGGACCGCCTGAGCTTCAAGGGGTACTACTCCGGACACATGATGTACCTGCGCCGGGAAGACCTGAAAAACGCCAACGACCACGTCCGGGAATTTATCCGCACGAGCCTGCCGGGGAAGAAGGCGGCGAAGTATTAAACGGGGTGCGGGTTACGGGTTGCGGGGTGCGGGTTACGTAACCCGCAACTCGCAACCCGCACGACCTTTCCTTAGCGCTGCCCTTTGCTATCTTTGCCGCCTAGCTAGAAAATCACTCATGATGAGATTGTTACCTCTCGTGCTGGCCCTGTGCTGCACGCTCGCCCTTTCCGCGCAAAATTCTGCTTTCCAGTTTACCGGAACGACTCCGGAAGCGGAAGGTATTCCGTCGGTTCGTACCGCTTCCGTTGCGTTGTCCCAGCTGAATAAGGAACTGCGCAAAGCGCCGCTCGAATTCCAGGGATTGAAGAGCAACACGACCGTTAGCTTACCGCTGCCGAGTGGTGGTTTTGCTGACTTCACGGTCTTCAACAGTCCGCTGATGGAAGGCCACGATGAGTTGGGCAGTTACAAGCTTGTCGGCCCCTGGGGCGGTGGCCGGATGGCTACTTCTCCCAATGATATGTCAGCGGTCGTAAAGGGGCCGGACGGCTACTTCATTATTGAAGAAAACAAGGAAAACCCGGGCCAGTACCGGGTCTCGGACTACGGTGCCTTTATGGCCATGGTTGCCGCGGAGCAGGGAGAACTGGCCTGCGGCTACGAGGACACCTCCAACGTTCCGGAATATGCCGATATGGACGTGGACGAAGCCATGCTGGAGCTGGGCGCGGCCGCAGGTGCTATTGGAGCTGATAAAGCAGGCAACGAGGCCCGCGAACTGCGCGTGTATGACCTGATCATGACGTGCACCAGCCAATTTGCCCAGAGTGTTGGTGGTACTAAGGCAGACGTCCGTTCTGCTTTCAACCAGGCGGCGAATACCATCAATGGTATTTTTGAAAACGAGATCGGGATTCGGATGAACCTGATCATTGTTGACACCCTGATTTTCCTGGAGAACCCTACGGGCCTCTTTGAAACACCGGCAGTGGGCTCTTCCTTATTGGGGGATGTACTGCGGGCTTTTCAGTCCGTCGGAGTCACCCCTGACGTATACGACCTCGGCCACATTCTGACGGCGCGGTGTTCTGACGTTGGCGGAGTGGTGAGTGGGCGCGCCTGTGACGATGGCGGTAAAACCCGCGGCGTGACCTGTGTCGGTGGCGGCAACGTAGTCGGCGCGGCGCTGCGCATCATGGCCCACGAGGTAGCGCACCAGTTTTCCGTGTCGCACAGCTGGAACAACTGCCCCGGCAGTGAAGGACAGCGCGCCAGCGGAGCAGCATTTGAGCCGGGGTCCGGTACCACCATCATGTCCTACGCCGGTGCCTGTGGCATCGAGAACATTGGCAGCGAGCAATCCTATTACCACGTAGGCAGTCTGCAACAGTTTCTTACCTACACCCGCGAAACCGGCGCCAGAGATTGTGCCACGGTAGTAGAAACGGACAATTTCACGCCAGAGGTGTCCTTTGATTACGA
>JAUIIF010000391.1 GCA_030431945.1 Bacteroidia bacterium
CTGAACTGGCGGCGGTGAGGCCGGCAGGTCTGGAAAGGGATACAATTAGAAACAAGAATGGGTTTTGCCTGAGGGGGCGGGACTCAGTAAAAATTGAGGGGGACGTGCTTGAAGAATTCGCCATTGACGTAAAATTTCAAGCTGATGCGCGCATCTTTTTGTCTCCAGTTATCTTTTCCCGAAAGCAGGGCCAGAAGGTCGAGGGACGGGAAAGACCGAGGGGTAAAGGTGGCGGTTATCGGGGCTTCGCCGGCAAGGAGGATCTCCAGCTCGCCCGTGACGGCGGCAGCGTGGTTTGCGTTTTTGTACCGGGGGGTGATGGTCAGTTTATTGATGAGGTCGATTCGTAGTAAGTCTTGCTGCGGGTCGAAGTAGCCGCCAAAAAATGTCAGGTCTACCGCCCATATTTCGGAGCGCCCCTGGTTGGGGACCTGTTCGATAAACCGGTCGTTTCGCCAGGTTTCGTCGTACCAGAAAGAGCCGTCCTGGTGGTAGTAAGTCCAGCTGCCGTGCCTGGCGGAACAAGCAGTAACCCGGGCCTTGCCATGATCGTCTTTTGCCCAGGTTTCCTGAAAGTGGCCCTTGACCTTTAGTTGCCCGGAAGGATAATACTCACGGTAAGCGCCGACGCCACAGTCTCCGTAAGCCACCATTTGGATCAGCAATCTGCCCTCCTCGTCGTACGTGTTCAGCCAGCAGGGCTGGCAGGATTTGATCAGCTGGTAATTTTTCAGGCATTCAGCGTGCTCCAGGCTATCTACTTCACGACCATTTACAAGGTAGCGTGTTGCTCCGGCTCCTTCGGAATGAAAACAATTCAACGCAAGCACCTTGATGGTGTCCAGTTGACCATAAACGGTGTTTCCCGTTTGCGCCTGCAGGGAAACGGAGGCGATAATGGAGAATACGACGGACAAAAAGTATTGCATGCTTATTACTCGGCCTTGTTTTCGGGCGCTGTCGGGCAGTTTTATGCGTTTCAGGCGCGCGCTGAGAATGGGGGAGGAACCTACATCCACCGCAGGAAGTCCATCACGACCTTTCCCCAGGTTTCCGGTTCATGTTTTCCGCCTTCGACTTCCACGTAGGTAAAGTCTTTTTCGTCTTCCTTGCCTTTGGCGGTGAGGAGGGCCAGCAGCTGCAGGGTGTCATCAATAGCGTCGATGATGCCGTTGTGGTTGCGGTCTTCTTTTTCATCTTCCGTACCGGCCATAAACCAGTAACGTACTTTGGGTATTTTTTTGGCCTTGGCAACGTAGTCGTGCACGACCCGGTGGGCGTCCGGGTCTTCCGCCCGGAAGGCTTTGTAGCGCCACCAGAGGGCTCCGCTGAATACGCCGCCTACCCCGAATTCTCCGGGGTTCCGCCAGGCGACGTCAAAGGCATTCAGGCCACCGAGGCTGAAGCCGGCGATGGCACGCCGGGCGGGTAGTTTATACACGTTGAAATTACGTTCTACCCAGGGAATGAGTTCTTCCAGTAAGAATTGTTCGTAAGCCGGGGCCAAGTCGCCCCGGCCCTGGTAATCTTTCCGGCCGGCGGTGCCGTATTCCCGTAGCCGGTCACCGGCGTGCAGGCCGATGCACATGATGGGCCCACCCAGGCTGTTGCTTTGATAAGCTGCTTCCAGCTGGGGCTTGAAATCCATTCTTGGTAAGTCCTGACCATCATTAAAAATGGCCAGGGAAAGGAGCCGCCAGGGCGGAACTGCCGGCCGGTAGATGTCGACCATTACGTCTCGCTCCAGGTACTTGCTGGGCATAAGGTAGGCCGTCTGGATGATTTTGCGCCGGCGGCGGGAAAGTAACGAACCCAACAATTGCCGGACGTAGGGAATGGGAAGCATGTGCCAAAGATATGGGGAACACAGATAGATTAACCAGTGAGTAGGTTATTTTGCCTGCTTTAGCCTACCTTATCGGCATAATTTACTCCCATGCACGAGACCTTCACGGAATTCTACAGTCATCATCTTGGCCATAACGTCAAAATTCTCACCTTCGGTACCAAGGGGTACCCTTTGGTCATCTTCCCCACCACGCTGGGGAGTTATTTTGAAGCCAAAGACCGGGGCATGGTGGATTCGATCAAATGGTTCGTGGAGCGCGGCTTCGTTCAGGTCTTTTGTCCGGATAGTATAAATGACGCCAGCTGGTACGGAGACATTCACCCCAAGTTTCGGGTTTTACGGCATATACAGTACGATAAATTCCTGGCCGAAGAATTCATCCCTCAAATCCGTAATAATGCGGGGACGGGCAGGGTGGCTTGTTGCGGCATTAGCTTCGGTGGGTTCAGCGCCAGCAATTTCGCTTTCCGGCATCCTGATATGGTCAGCCACTTATTCTGCCTGAGTGGCGCCTTCGACATCAAGTCTTTCATGCACGGATATTATGACGATAATGTTTATTTCAACAATCCGATTGACTTCATGCCCGGAGCAAATCATCCGGACCTATGGAATATGAAAATTGTCTTAGGGACCAGCAACTGGGACATTTGTCTCGACGGTAACCTGAAGTTCAGTGAAGTACTGCGCAAGAAAAATATCCCCCACTGGCTGGACGTGCGGGGAGACATCGAACACGACTGGCCACTGTGGTTGGAAATGTTGCCTCATTACGTGAGCCTGATCTAACGATTACCCGATGGACACGACCCTGCTGCACTCCTACCAAAAGCAATTCGCTTATTACCGCCATTTGGGTGAAAAAACGATGGCGCAGCTGACGGACGCAGAATTGTTCGTGGAAGCAACGGCCGGAGCGAACTCAGTAGCGATAATCGTGAAGCACCTTTCCGGAAACATGAAAAGCCGCTGGACGGACTTCCTGACGACGGACGGCGAGAAGCCCTGGCGAAACCGGGACGCAGAGTTCGTCGCTGACTTTGCCGATCGCGCAGCCCTGGAAAAAGCCTGGCGGGAAGGGTGGGAGGAGCTGGAAAAAGCGGTAGGTGAGCTTCAACCGGCCCAACTTGCTGCCGTAATTTATATCCGTAATGAAGGCCACCTGGTGGTGGAAGCCCTGAACCGGCAGCTGGCGCACTATGCGTATCACGTGGGGCAAATGGTGCTCTTGGGTAAGCAGCTGAAGGGGGAGGCGTGGCAATCGTTGTCCATCCCGAAGGGAAAATCTGCGGATTATAATGCGCGGAAGTTCCGCGAAGAAAAGGGGATGCGGAACTTTATCGACGGTCTGCTGGAGTAACGCGCAGCACTGCTCCAGCGTCTTTACCGGGCACCTGCGGCCGCGCCTGCCGGAAACAATGCCGTAACACCGGCCAATGCGCCGCAGCTGCAAAGCGGGCATCGTCCGGCAACCCGAGACTACTTACCTTTACCGTCAGAATACCTGACCAGTGGCTACTACCTTGATTCCCTTACTGACCCTTACTACGGATTTTGGCCGGGAAGATTTTCATCTTCCCCGCCTGAAGGCACACCTGTATGCGGCTTACCGTGACTTACGCATTGTTGACGTTAGCCATGACATCCCGACGTACGATATTGTCCGGGCGGCCTTTATTTTCAACCGGGTGTGGCGGCACTATCCGGAAGGAACGATCCACCTGATCAGCGTAAACGACTATTACCAACCCCGGGGGCGCTTCCTGGCTATCCGCCATGAGCGCCAGTACTTTATCGGCCCGGATAACGGAATTTTCAGCCTCATCTTCGGGAAAATGCCCGTAGAGACCTTCGTACTTGATGGGTACACGAAAGAAGACGCCCTTTCGGAAATTTACGCCCGTGCCGTGGCGCATATCGCCCGGGCAAAGCCGTTTCTGGAGATCGGGCTGCCCGCAACGCGCTTTACGGAGCGTCTTGCTTTTCAGCCGGTAATCGGACCAAATTATATCCGCGGAGCGGTTGTTTTTATTGACCGTTTTGATAACGTGACGACGAATATCACCCGCGCGCGTTTTGAAGAAATTGGAAAAGGACGGGGTTTTAACCTCCTCATCAAGCGTATGGCGCCAATTGACGGGCTGAGCTTTCGTTACCACGACGTGCCGGAAGGGGAGCCGCTCTGCCGCTTCAACGGGGATGGTTTCCTGGAGGTCGCGATCAACCTGGGGCGGGCGGCAACGCTGCTGGGGATACAGGTCGAGGACATGGTCCAGGTCGAGTTCTACCCCTGAGTTTTCCGGCTCGGACCAGGCGGAAGAAGGGAGAATACGTACTGATTTTTCAGGGTAAGTGTGCGGAGTGCCGTCCCTGTCCGTCGGGCGCGGCCGCTGGTGCAGGGGCGTGAACTTTGGGAGCCGGGAAGGTAATCTTCGCTAAAGGTATTGAGGCATGAGGAAACTTTTACGTTTGTTCCGTAGTTTTGGAATTGAGCATCAGTCACCAACGAAGGTGGCGATGAAAAACAGTTCATTTGAGCGAAATCGTATTATCCATCAACGGGGTTGATCCCGTCGCCCTTCTCGGAGAGCACAACAAGAAACTGAAGCTGATCCGGGAAGCCTATCCTGAAGCCACGATTACCCAACGCGGTACCAACGTTAAAATAGCCGGTGAAAAGCGGGACACCCAACAGCTGAAGCATCACTTTGAATTAATGATGCGTTTGTTGGAGGATGGCCGTGAGCTGAGCGATCAAACCGTGGAAGACATCCTTGCCGGTGAAAACCCTTTCGTAACGAAACTGGGGAACGGTGCGGCCAATAAAACGATCGTTTACGGACGTAACGGCAAGCCGATCAAGGCACGTACGGCTAACCAGGCTAAAATGGTGGAGTCTGCGGAGAAAAACGACATTGTCTTCGCCGTAGGCCCCGCGGGTACGGGCAAGACGTACACGGCCGTCGCCCTGGCGGTGCGGGCGCTGAAGAATAAGTCCGTAAAGCGGATCATCCTGACCCGCCCGGCGGTGGAAGCCGGTGAA
>JAUIIF010000392.1 GCA_030431945.1 Bacteroidia bacterium
ATGTTGAGGCCGGAAACTTCTGCGTAGAGCTGACGGGCCTGATTGCTGGCCAGGTTGGCGGTGAGGGCTGCGAGGCGTACTACCTCCGTCTTTTTTCCGGCGTAAATGGCCGTACCTTCTACTGACCGTAACCGACGCAGGGCAAATCCTTTTTCCTGTTCGGCCAGTATGGTAACGGCGTCGAGGTCGAGGGCGAGCGGAGCGAGGAAGAAGGTATCCTGGGATAGGGGCGGAGTGAGTTGAACAACGGCTTGTACGGTAGTGAACCCGGGCGAGAAAAGGGTGAGACTCAGGGTGGTGGTGGCTGGCGGCGCCGCGTACCGGGCGCTTCCCCCGGCATTGGTGGTAAGCAGGGCGCCGGTCTCGTCCAGAAAGATTTCCACGCCCCCGAGCGGCTTACGTTCATCAGCCGTAAGGACGGTGAAGGTAACCGTATTTTGGGCGCGGACGCAGGTGCCGAACAGGCAGATCAGGAGCAGGGCTGCCCAGGTCATGAAATTCGTCGGCCGAGGCGGACGCGCAGTGGCCTTACTCGTCCGCCAAATGGTTGGTTCGCTACCGGGGTCTTCAGCAGTTAAACCCATTTCCTCCTCGGAAACCGGCCGGTGAGCAGACTGGTTTTTCCCTCCCCGCCGCAAAGCCGCCGGTATTTTTTGTTTATAATCCATAGATCACATCTTCAAAAGGCATTAACCATTCCTGCCGGGGAGTGGCAAAAGTGACCGTTGTAAGGTCAATGTCGGGGTTGACGTAGGGTTGGCTGCTGCGCCCGTTCAGGGCGACGTAACTCTCGGCGTAAACGGCGGGAAGTGAGCCATCGGCGCGGCGGTGCCGCTGCGCCAGGTAGTGGGCAAACTCGAGGATGAAATCAGGTTGTGTACTGAGCTGTTTGGCCTGGAAAGCCGTCAGGTAGGTGCTCGGATCGATCACCCGCTGTTTGCCGGTAGCGCGGTCTTTGAGGGTATAGGTCAGGTACCCTGCCTTCTCCATGAGCATAACCCGCCAACTGAAGCGGTACCCCGCTTCGGTCCAAAACAACTCACCAGGGTGCAGCAGGTAGCGCCACGGAAGTAAGAGGTGGAGCAGCAGTACTGCAGAAACAACCCAAAAGCTAAAGGACCCTGTCCGCTGCTTAACCTGACCCTGCACCTGCGTCCGCGCCAGATCAGCCCCGCTCCCGGAGACTTTTCCGGCATCTCCGGAAAACAGGTGCCCCGCCCGCCGGAGAAAGGCGATAATTTTTTCGTGGACTCCGGCGTCGAAAAAGACCAGTGCACTGACGATCATGATGTAGGGAAACATGCCGATGGGAAACAACACCCGCGTGAGCACGTGAAAAACGACCACCAGGGCGAAAGCCACGGTCCGCGTAGGACGCCACCACAAGAAGAAGGGGATAAGTAAGTCATAGCCAGCGCCCGACCAGGAAAAAGCGTAGTGGACCCACCGTTGTTGCAGTAAGTCACCCAGGAGGGGCAGGCTGTACTTTGCCGGCAACCAGGTCGCTAAGGGCTGGGCCTCCAGCAACCAGTCCGAATTAAGTTTTGCCAGTCCGGCGTACACGTAAACCACTGCGACGAAGGCCTGGAGGCTAAGGATCGTCCAGGCAGGAACTTTCGCGGGCGGGCGTTTACGGGCGTCGACCGAATAGTAGTCACCAGCCGGCAGCCAGATGAGCACAAAGCTCAGCAGGCTGATGAAGTAGTAGTGGTTGAGGTAGGTCGTTTTATCCATCAGCTCGATGTAGGTGAAGCTGAGGAAAAAGAGGATAATCGCCAGGCGGTATTTCCAGCCGATCATCACCATGAGGGCGGAGACCAGGGCGACCAGAAAAAGGACGTAAGTCCCGCTCCCCAGTGGTTTTACCCACTCGAAATACCGGTAACTGAAGAAATAATCGGGGGTCAGGTACAACTTCTCAATCCAGCCATTTGCCCAGAAGCGGACAATGCTGAGGGCCATCATCAGCCCAAAGCCGAGGCGAAACACGGCCAGCGGAGCGGCCGCAACGGGTTGAAATAAGCGTTGCAACAAACTATACGATAACTGACTGGAGAAGAGAAGTACTTTCTGCGGGGTGGCCTGGTGGTCTGCCAGGATCAGTCTGGGCGTAGGGCCCAGCTTATCTTATGAGGCCGGTAAAGCGCGCAACCCGTAGTACAGCCGTAGCTGCCGGGAGGGTTCTCGTAACGCAGTCTGGCGCAAAAAGATGTCGTGGATGATCCCGAATCTTAAACCGGACTCAATCACCGTCTGCATCTACGTAGTCAACGTTGATGCTCAGGGCCTGCAGCATGTCTACCTTGAGCAGGACGACCAGCTTTTGCAGTTCATCGTAGAGGCGCAGCATGCTTTCGTTATCCGTGGAGACCATTTCCTCGTAGCTGTCCAGCTGCTGCGCACTTGCCCTGCTGATTTCGGCAAACTGATCGGCAATTTGCTCACTGAGGAAGGCACCGTCCCGACGAACTTCCAGTGCGTCCAGGTACTGCTTGAGTCCCTGCTCCGTAAAAAATTGCTGGGTGGCGAGCAAGGCTTCCTGGAACAACGCTTTGGAGTAGCCGGCGTAGCGTGCCTCTACCCGGTCCGGCAGGGGGTCGTCGCTGAAAATTCCGGCGGGGATGCCGACTTTGCCCGCGCGGAGAAAGCGCTCGTAGTAGAAGATGTAATCGTTTACGGTACGGTCAATGCTGGCCGTGGCAGAGTTGCCGTCGTTCTGAATGTATACTTCCCGGTAACCACTTTCCCAGTGGTCCAGCACCTGCGCATTCAAGTCCTGCAGGCGCGTCACCAGGGCCATAAAGTAGTCCTGGTAAGCCGGCTCATTCAGCAGCGTTTCGGTAGTGCCGTACAGCAGGTATTCAAGCGCCGGGAAACCCTGCGCTGCGGTGTTGGAAGGTAAGTCGAAGTTAACTCCGTCTGTGGCCACATTGTCTGCGATCAGGGCAATATCCGTCGGGTAGGTATTGGCTTGCTCCCGGAAACGAAGGATTTCTCCCTCGCCCAGGATGAACGGATCCAGGCGCTGGAAAGACAGGTAAGCAGCCTTGAAGCTGCTTTGCAGGGTGGCCAGGGTGGCCTGATCGGGAGCCGCCCGGAAGGCATCTCCGGCTTGGGATAGCGCGGTCACGCTGCTGCCGAAATCACGGTGGGCGGGTAAAATCACTTCATCGGCCCAGCTGGTCAGCATTGCCCGGCGATCAAAGGAGGGAAGGAGAGGCCCATCGTCATCACCCCCTGCATTATCGGTGCAGGCGGTAAAGACGGAAAGTGGAAGTAGGAGGAGAATTACGAAACGATTCATTACTTGCTGCTTGAGAAGAGTTGCGGTTAGGTAATTTAGTTGCCGGCTTCCGCAACGCTGAGGTTGAACGTAGTGGCAATTGCTGCGGTAAGACTGTCCAGGGTGGCAGGGGGCAGGGTCCAGAACCCTCCGCTGTCAGCGTTCGTCAGGTCGGCCAGCCAACCGTCCACGGTTGCGGCATCAACTCCGTCCACGAAACGTAAGCTGTAGATGAAGCCATAGCCTTCGCTGAGGTCGTGGAAGGCACCACCGTAATTAACGGGGGTGGCCGTCAAGGCCAGGCTGCCCTGGTGCAGGTAATACACGGCCCTTACGGCCAGGACCTTGCGAAGATCTTCTTTGATGCGAGCGGCCTGACGGTCCCGTTCGGCGTAATCACCGGCAACGATGGCCGCACGCCCGGTCCGGAACGCTTCCTCAATACGGGCGGCTATCCCGGTGTAATCCGCATCATTATCTACCCGACTGAGGTATTTATTGAGGAAACCATCGGCTGCACCAAGGTCATCCAGTGGCCGGGCACCGTCAGCAGCAGCACCGAACAGGTACCCGAAGGCCTCGTCCCACTTGTGTTCCATGCTGGTGTAGTTCGTTCCTTCCTCGACCAGGCCGGCGTCGTTATCTGCCTGGTTCGTGCCTTCGTCCAGTACGGAAGGGCTGAGGTAGTTATTTGCCAGTTGGTCGTACATCAATCCGCCAATCAGGCTTTTGCCGAAGGCCTGGTTGTACTCCAGTCCATTGGCATTCACGTAGCGGGTTGAGCTGCCATCGGCGAGCTGCCCGGCAGTACCCTGCGCAGCCAGGGTGTTACGGTTGGGGAATACTTCACGGACCTGAGCGGTAAGCCAGGCGTCAAAATCGGCCCGGATTGCCGCCTGTTCCGTCGTGTTCGTGAAGAAGAGGTCGCGGCTGGCAGCGACTTTGGAACGGATGGACTTAGTGGAAGCATTAAGTTCCGCAGTGCTAAAGGGGTTGGTGCCCGCGGTATTCCGGAACATGTTTTCCAGTCCTGCTTCGGTTTGGTCAAAGTTGGTCATTGCGGCAACCAGCTCATCAGCCATCGCCAGCCGGGTGGTTTGCCCGGAGTAGCTGACCGTGCTCTGTCCGTTACGGGCAAAGGAATAGCTGGTGGGGACATCCAGAATGGTGTCGTCGTCGTCCTGGCAACCTACCAGTAATACGGCCAGAAGCAGCAACAGGGGGAGGGAATATGTGTGCGTCATTTGCGGGGCTATGTTTATCTGTACTAAATCTAATTAGTGCAAATGTAGCTAGGTTTCCCGGAGCTGCACAAGTCTTTTGCTGCTTATTTTGAATGGATCTAATTAATTAACACAGTCCTTACCTGAATATGACGAAACGGTAAGAGTACCCCGGCGCCTTCCAATTTTGTTTGGTGCAGCCTCTCTGCTGAATCAGCGCTTAACCCACGGGAGAATGGCCTGTCCGCCCAGTTGATCCTGCAGGTGCAGAAAGTAGGTGCCAGGCGTCAGCTCCTCCAGTTCAAAACTTTGCACCTGCGGCCCCGCCCCAAAATCTGTGTCGAAAAATTGGCGAAGCTGTCGGCCCCGGGGGTCTA